>JAOUFU010000571.1 GCA_029858035.1 Phycisphaerae bacterium | reverse complement strand
CGCCGAGCAGTTGCTGTCCGATGGTGAGAAGTCCGAGGCATTAGCTTTGTACAGAGATCTCCAGGGCGATGACAAGCCCGCGCACGTCAAGGCTGCCGCCATGAAAGGTATTCTGACCGCTGCAACTAAGAAGTAAAGCCGCACAATAAGCAAACAGATGATTCAAAGAAGAAGTCCGCACCGCCACTATGTCGGTGCGGGCCTTTCGACAAAAGTCGTACCAACGTTTGTGTGAGATTTCTTTTGTTGGAGTAGTCCGTTGGCTTTACGGCTTGGACAGCCCCTCTTTCAACTGTATGATTTCGCGCAGTTCATTGAAAACGTTTGCCGATTTTTCTGTTTTTAATAAGTCAGTGGTATACAAACACGTATAAACTGAACATTTTCATAAGGTTGGCAGATAACGGGTATTTTAGTTGTGGCGAAGTTGTCGCAGTCAACTGGCATATTTCGCGGTGTTTCCTGCGCGGCGCGGTACGCTGACTGGCTTGTGGGACCGATGCGGAGAATCGGCAGGAAGCGGCGGATACACTTACGTACTTCTACGTGGGGAAAAAATACTTGTAAACTGCTGTGAAATAGCTATGATAGTGCATAATGTGGCCTATACGACGTTTGGGCCGAAGGGAAACAGCAATTCCCGGAGCAAATGTGCATTTGAATTTGAAACCATTCAGTTAGGAGGAAAATCCTTATGAGCAACATTACCAACAAAAGCACGTCACGCCGTGAGTTCCTGAAGAACACCGGCCGGATCGCCGCAACTACGGCCCTGGCGGCAGGTATCGTTCCTCGCGTTTACGCAGGAGAGAGCAACACCATAAAGGTGGTCTTGGTAGGCTGCGGCGGCCGGGGCACCGGCGCAGCCGATAACGCCCTGTCCGTCAAGAATGGGCCAATGAAACTCGTGGCCATGGGAGACGTCTTCGAAAATCGCCTTAAAAGCAGCTACAATAATTTGAAGAATATGCACGCAAACAAGGTGGATGTACCCGAGGACCGCCGGTTCGTGGGCTTCGACGCCTACAAAAAGGCGATGGATTGCCTCAGTCCCGGCGATGTCGCGATCTTTGCAACGCCTCCGGCATTTCGCTGGGTGCATTTCACCTACGCAATCAGGAAAGGCCTCAATGTTTTTATGGAAAAGCCTGTCACCGTAGACGGCCCGACCACTCGGCGGATGTTCGAGCTCGCAAAAGAGGCAACAGCTAAGAACCTCAAAGTGGGAGTTGGATTGATGTCCCGTCACAGCAGGGCGCTCGAGCAACTGGCTAAACGCATCCAGGACGGCGAAATCGGCGATATCATTTTGCAGCGAGGCTACCGGATGCACGGACCCATCGGATTCTTCTCCTCGCCCCCCAAACCGCCAGGTATCAGCGACCTGCTTTACCAGGTACAGCGCTTCCACAGTTTCATCTGGGCCAGCGGCGGAAACTTCAGCGACTTTTACATCCACATCATCGATCATCTATGCTGGATGAAGGACGCCTGGCCGGTCAAGGCACAGGCCCTGGGCGGACGCCATTATCGAAAGAGTCCCGAAGGCGTCACTTACGTGGACCAGAATTTCGATACCTACTCAGTGGAATACACGTACCCCGACGGCAGTAAGTTCATCATGGATGGACGCTGCATCCTGGGCTGCAAAGACATCTATAACAGCTTCGCGCATGGCAGCAAAGGCATCGCGATCGTATCAAAGAGCGGTGATTGTGGGATGCCCTCCAGTACTTACAAGGGACAGAATCCGGAGCGATCCAACATGATCTGGCAATCCAAAGTCAAACCGGAAGAAAGTAATCCATATCAAAACGAATGGAACGACCTGATGGACGCCATCCGCAACGACAAGCCATACAATGAAGTCGAGCGAGGCGCCAGGACCAGCCTCGTGACGAGCCTGGGCCGAATGGCCGCACACACAGGCCAGGAAACCACCTACGACCAGATCCTCAACAGCGACCACGAGATGGCGCCCGGACTGGACAAGTTTACGATGGATTCTCCTGCGCCACTGCAGCCAGACGCCGACGGCAGATACCCCGTTCCTCAGCCGGGTATAGTTAAGGATCGGGAATACTGAGGCTTAGTTGCGGATTCCCGGCTTGTATCGAATAGCTGGGGGCTGAAAAGATAATTAAAAGAAAAAGGGCTGTGAGCAGGATGCTTGCAGCCCTTTTTGAATTGCGATAACACGGCTTAAACCGGAAGCATAACAACGGTCGATTATATCAATTGTATTTATTGACCTATGAATATGCTTTGTAGAAAAGAGCAGAAATCGTCATTTCCAGCGGAACGCACCGGAAGAGCCTGCCCTGAGCGGAGTCGAAAGGGAAGGATCTGGCCACCGTATAGATTTGATCCCACCGAATTCACTCATTTACGTATCTCTTCCTGACACTACGATGCCCCTGCAAAGCCGGATCGTTCCTGTTAAGGCGGAAGAGTTGAGAAAAAAGACCTTATCGACCCCAATAATACAAGGCGGTATTATTACAATTACAAGTGGCAGGTATTATGCGAATATAACGGCTCAGATGAATTTCAGCAGTGGTACGCTTATGGCAATTACATTGATGAGGTTTTAGCGATGGGCACTGGTATTGTTGCTTCCACCGCCGGGTTCTACATTCACGACCATCTTTACAGCCCGGTAGCTTTGACGGACTTTTGGGGAACCGTCCTCGAACGCTACGAATACGATGCTTATGGCAATCCCACTATATACAACGCCGACTTTACAACCGAAAGGGACAGTTCAAATTACGGCAATCCGTACTTGTTTACCGGCCGAAGAATAGATATACTTGATTCCGGCTCTCTGAAAATTCAATACAATCGCAACCGCTACTACGACTACTACACAGGTAGATGGT
>JAOUFU010000570.1 GCA_029858035.1 Phycisphaerae bacterium | reverse complement strand
CATTACATCGGTGTGGTTGCCGGGAAACTTGCTACCATTAACGCTCACTCCGGAGATATGAACGAATTTGCCCACGGCAAAGGGGACACTCAATTCTCTAACCTGGCGTTCAACATTAATCCTGCTGTTTCCCTGACAGTGCCCTACTCAACTCTGGCCGCCGGTGTGATTATACTTCCTACCAAAAACCCTGCAGAAGCAATCATAAATATGATGGCTTATGATGGCAATGGCGTGGCAGAATCGAGCGGTTTTGATACTGTATTCAAGGCAAACACGAACTACGCAATCGAAGGCCGCGTGAGGACAGATTTCTTCGGGCTAACCGGACACCAACTCGTTGGAGTAACATATTCGACCAGAAACTTCTCTTCCCTTGACCAGAGTTTGCACCTCATTATCGAGAACGGCAACATTGAGCAGAAGGATAACTCCTGGAGCTTTCACTACAACTTCGACCAGTACCTGTACGAGCCCAAGAAGGGCTCTGGACAGGGAATCGGCATCTTCGGGCGTTTTGGGGCATCTGACGGAAATCCCAACCCGGTGCATTATTTCTACAGCCTTGGAATTGGCGGAAAGGGCCTCCTTGGTCGACCACTGGATCAGTTCGGTATAGGATATTACTATATGGACATCAGCAACCCCCAATTCACCGGTCCTATTGCGACAAGGGAGCTTCTAAGGGATGAATACGGTGTTGAGGCATACTATAGTTATGCGATAGCGCCATGGATGAAGTTGACGCCGGACATTCAGTTTGTCCGGGGCGCACAGAAGGACAAGCTCGTCAGCATCGCACCACCTGTTAAGCAGGGCGTAGATACAGCTACGGTCGTCGGCCTTAGGCTGCAACTCGTATTCTAATGCGGAAATGGAAACAGATATAAGGTGAGCAAGGAGAAAAAGACTCAGACGGTAGAGGAGCATGAAAAATAAGGTTCAAATGACCTTTCCCAGATTATTGTGCCACCTTAAATTAGAGCATCCCAATATATTTTTAAAAAATGGAGAATTGAAGACATGAAGAAGAAATTGATCTTTATTGCGATGTGCATGGTAGTCACTCAATTTATAACCCACCTGTGGGCAGCGGATGTCCCTGCGAAGAAGGGCAAAGCACAAGTGAAGTCCTTGACCAAAATCGATAAGTCAACGAAACTTGCGTATGAAGGCGGCACTCAACCGCTGACAACTACACCGGTTGTCGGAAAGCCGAGCCGGAAATATAGTCCTATTGCTGAGCCGGCGGCTGAACCGCTGGGGCCTGAGGAGATCAGGGTTACCATACTTGGTAGCGGCGACCCATTCGTTAAGAGAGGCCAGGCGTCGGCATCAGTGATGATGGAGGTCGGAAATGAGCAGCGCGACATCTTCTTCTTTGATCTTGGTTCTGGCGCCGTGGCCAATTTCGACGGGCTGCAGCTTCCTGTGACCTCAACTACGAAGGTGTTCCTGACCCACCTTCATTCTGATCACATGGGAGACATGCCAACCTTTTTGGGGAGTCTTGCCAAGGCCGGAAGACGGGATCCGGTAGAAGTTTGGGGACCTGCTGGGGAGACTAAAGAGCTTGGCACTCTAGCCTTTGCACAGCATCTGGAAACGGCAATGGCCTGGGATTATCTGTCGTTGAGCGGACATATGGGACAATCCGGCGCACGTTTCACAGCAACGGAAGTGCCGTATGATAAACCGGCAACAGTCTATGAACGCAATGGTGTCAGAATCTCGTCTTTCCCTGTGATTCACATCATGAACGGCGCGGTTGGATATCGCCTTGATTACAAGGGAAGCAGCGTGGTCTTTACCGGCGATACGCAGCCATCCAAGACCACGATAGAGGCATGCAAGGGCGGTGTGGATCTCCTTATCCATGAGACCTTTCCATCCGCTCCCGTCTTCGCGAAAAAGGCAGGTGTTCCGGAGAAACAGGCCGAGCTGGTAGTGAACTACGCACACACCAGCCCCGCCATGGCCGGCAAAGTCTTCAAGAAAGCGGGGGCGCGTATGTCGGTAATGTGGCACCTCGCTGTTGATCATGATATCGTGGGGCCGGCGTATCAGGAGATGCGAAGCCAATATGACGGCCCTGTCACCATAGCCCAGGACCTGACAGTTTTTAACATTACCAGAGATGCCGTCGTAGTTCGTCAGGCGATAACAGACCCGGTCGCCTGGCCGGTTATCGGGAAATCTGGTGTGTCCGGAGCACCCCTGGCAAAGCCGGTCAAAGCTCCGGACTGGTGGGCTGGCGCTCTCATTACGGACTAATGGGCTTCGTTAACTCGGCGGCTGATTTATAAACGACCTATTTTCAAATGCAGTCTTCAGGCTAAAAGCACTTCTCGGGGTGCATATTTGATGAAGAACTGTTAAAGGCTTTTTGCCGCCCTAAAAAAGTGTTTGTTAGTGGCTGAAACAAACATTTTTAGTCTGTTTGAGAGGTCTCTATTTGCATTAGTACTCCTCATAGAGTTTAGCTTTTGTCTACCTGTGATGTAGGAGGTGAAGCGCGCATCATCTCCTAACACAGCAACGGTGTTGGTTATCAGTCATACAATGATAGAGATAATGCCTGACGCCGCGCCTCTTTCAGTAGTGCATGATCCTCACCCTCGGCGGTAAAGAGCATAATAACACCGGAAGCAAGTACCAAAATGCCGGATTCGAAATTGTTCGGGCAGTTATGATTCCCTCTATGGTCCAAATCCCCTGCAGGCCGGTTTCAATTGGCCGGTATGGTAACGACAGGCGCTCCGGCCGCGCGGATCAGGAGCGCGATGACAGGTATCCTGAGAGTATCTTTGACAGCCATAGTAACCCAAACCTGTCACATTTTAATCCGCAAGGTTACCGCCACAGCCGCCGCGTCCCCTGATC
>JAOUFU010000569.1 GCA_029858035.1 Phycisphaerae bacterium | reverse complement strand
GCCATCTTACGCGGAAATTGCTGGGGTGAGTCGTAGAGCTTTTTCTCAAACACCGCCTGCTTGCCGGCCGGTGAGGCGTCAAACGCGACGATGGTGATTTGCTCCGCCTTGCCCGCTTTGTGGACCGCGGCATAGGCGCCGAGACCCGAGGGGTCGTTAATCGCGAATATCCCAACAATATCGGGATGCGCCGTCAGGATGTCAGTTGCCACTGCGTAACCATCGCTCCTGTTGCCCTTGCCGGAAAGTTCAGTGGCAATCACTAACTTGCTGTTATGCTTCTTGAGGTAGTCCTTGAAACCATTGACTCGCAGAATACACGAGGTAACCTCAGGGTAGGTAATGATAGCAATTCTGCCCTGGTCGCCGGTCACCTTCATCATACTTTCGCCCGCCAGCAAGCCGCCCTGGTAGTTGTCGCTTCCGATATGTGAGACTATCATGTCCTTTGTTTCTTCATCGGTTACCTGAACATCATAAGTGAACACTGGAATACCCGCCTCATGGGCTTTCTTTACACCTTCGCCGGCGGCCCTGGAATCGACGGGATTGAGAAAGATGGCGTCATATCCCTGCGCGACGAAGTCTGAGATCTGATTGTTCTGTTTGGCAGGATCCAGCTCGCCGCTCAAGGCCACTATCTCGTATCCGTGCTTCGCGGCTTCTTCCTGCATGACATTGGCAATAAGCTTGAAGAACGGGTTGGTTAGGTCCATGCAGGTCACACCTATTTTGCCCTTGTACCCGGGACTTTTCGAGCATGATGAAAAAATCGTCGCCAGAGCAATTCCAAGAACGCACCACGTTATAACTCTCTTTTGATTCATGACATTAATCTCCTTCTAATTCGTATTTCTTTTTCTTCTGCAAAAAGGCGGGCAGCCTTCCGCTGCTGCGTGCCTTGTCCAGAAGTACCGCGCCGAGGATTACGGCCCCGAGTACTACCTGCTGAGTATAGCTCTCGATTCCAAGCAAATTCATGCCGTTCTGTATAACCGAGATGATAAAAGCGCCTATGAGCGTGCCCAGGATTCTGCCGGAACCGCCGGACAGGCTTGTGCCGCCGACTACCACTGCTGCGATGACGTACAGTTCATACATTATACCGATATTGGGTGTTCCGGTATTGAGCTGTGATGCCTGGATGCAGCCGCCCAGTCCCGCTGCAAGTGAGCTGATGATATAAACGAAAACGATGACGAACTTGACAGGGACCCCGGAGAGGCGTGCCGCCTCTTTATTGCCGCCAACAGCATAGATATAGCGTCCGAGACGCGTGTGTGCCATGAAGATATGCGCAGCCACGTAAAGGACGACAAGAAGGACTACTGTGTTGGGGATGCCAAGTGAGCGGCCCTGACCCAGCCAGGGAAGGGCCTTTGGAACCTGATAGATTGAAAAGCCACCCGTAATCATGAAAGCCAGACCCCGAGCCATCATCATTATACTCAGCGTTGTAATGAACGGCGCTATCTTGAACCGGGCGACGACAAGGCCTCCAAGGGCTCCAACGATGCCACAGGATAGAATTCCGACAAGGAATCCAACGAGGACTACCCATCCGGGGGCGTGCAGTCCACCCATTTTCTTCATAAGGAGTGTGGAAATGACGGCGGCAAGTGCAATCAGACTGCCAACGGACAGATCAATCCCCGCTGTTATGATCACCATGGTCATCCCGATAGCGATCAATGCGATAACGACTATTCTGTCCACGATCGCGAGCAGGTTCGAGCGTTTTAGAAAGACCGGCCACATATAGGATTTCGGCGCCAACACCTTGCATCCTGAGAACTCCGGGTATTTCTCGGGAATAAGCTCGATCACCAGCCATTTGGGCACGTCGCCTGTGGTGGCAATTGCGGCGAGGACACCTCCTTTGGCCCTGATATCGTCCAGTTTCAGCCTTAAATCGCGTGGAATGCCCACCACTTTTTCCACATTGCTGAATCCTTCTTCTCTCAACTCTTTGAACAGCGCTTCAGCAAACGGCCCCGAGCCCGTGTTGACCGCGCCTACTGTTAGGATGATGTCCGACTTCTTGAACTCGTTGTTGATCTGCTCGACAAGCCGGGCAGCAGCAGCACTGCCTTCAGGCATTTGCTCTTTCAATGTTAGAACGCTGAACAATACACACAGTAATAACAGGACAAAAAACATTCCATAATCGCTTAGCAGCTTTCTTGTCATATTCTGCTCCTGTCAATATCAGGGGACCCACAAACGCATTCTTTGGCGTTTGGGGAATCCTCAGGCTATTGCCATGGACAAGATATCTTCCTGGGTAGTGTTTGCCACGTCTGTTATTTCTCCCTTGATCCTGCCTTCATGCATTACGATGATACGGTCGCTCAAGCCAAGTATTTCCGGCAGCTCGCTGCTGATCATGATGATGGCCTTTCCCTCGTCGGCCAGCCGGTTCATAAGGAGGTAGATTTCATATTTTGTCCCTACATCAATTCCCCGCGTAGGTTCGTCGAAGATCATAATATCGGCGTTGCGCGCCAGCCATTTAGCAAGCACCACCTTTTGCTGATTGCCACCCGACAGATTCATAGCGAGCTGTTCGTGGCTGGAAGCCCTGATTTTCAGGCTCTCGACGAAAACAGAGAATTCTTTCCGTTCCCTTCGTTGGTCAAGGAACATGCCGCGTACGAGCCGGTCCAGGTTGGGCAGGCCGAAATTCTCCCGGCATGAATGAATCAAGACCAATCCTTGTCCTTTACGGTCTTCGGTCAGCAGACATATACGGTTGCGTATCGCATCGCCGGGGGAACGGATATCCGTCTTTCTGCCATTAATGAAGATGCGTCCTTTGTCCGGTTTGTCGGCGCCGAAGATTAGTCGCATCGTCTCGGTGCGGCCGGCCCCGACCAGACCCGCG
>JAOUFU010000568.1 GCA_029858035.1 Phycisphaerae bacterium | reverse complement strand
CAGCTGATGGTTTGGCAACAGAAAAGTGGTTGACGCTGCTCTCGCCGGACAAACCGGACCCAATCGATCTGTATCTGTTCTGGGACGGTCTGGGCATGTACTATCCGCCGGGCGTGAAATGGTCGGCAAATGCCGGCGATCCCGGTTATACCGAGGAACGTAAGTTCCTGGAGAAGATAAAGTATGCGTATGGGTACATATCCGAAGAGAATATTTTGGCCCGTGCCGATGACCCGAATTTTGCGATTCATCTTTGGGGTAAAGACAATGGCAGGATTCAGGAAGGCAGGATAACCATTCGCAAATATAAGGGACGGCCAGAATATCTGTCCAAAACAAAACCCCACCTGGAAGAAGGCTCAATGATATACGCGAGCTACCGCTCGGGAGTTGTGGCTTACGACAGCGAAGCCGACGAGTATTTTTTGATATTTTATCCCGACAGTGGGTGGTCTTCGCCAAGTGTTTTTGCCAAGGCCGATTCCTGGCTGTTGATTGGTACCTGGGGTGGAGTTCTGGTGGCTGTGGACCTTAAAGACTATTATCTCAAGAGATTTGAGTCGCTAAAAGGGACCATTGGCAAAATCGAGGTGACCAGCTCAAAAATCATCATTGATGACGGCAGGAGAGAATTAGAGCGGCCGATTCTTAGGACCGGAGAAAAATTTCGAGATTATAGGTTTATATTAACGAGCTTAAAGTAGGTGATATGCAGGAATAATTTCTGATATTAGAATAAACCGGATATGAAAAAGTTCATCATTTTTTACGTAGTCATAGTAATCTTGGGGGCAAGTGCTTACTCTGAAGAAATAGCAACAAAGAACACGCCTAAAAATCTCTGGAGCAAAGAAAAGGCGTGGCAGTGGTACCGGAATGTCTCCCCGCTGCGCGGGTGCAACTACCTTCCTCGAACGGCCGTCAACATGACGGAGATGTGGCAGGCCGATACTTTTGACCCTGAGACCATCGATGAGGAGCTGGGCTGGGCCGAAAAGGCCGGCTACAATAATGTGCGCATATATCTGCAGTACTTGGTATGGACAGATGATCCAAAAGGACTCAAGAAACGGCTCGATGAATTCCTGACTATCGCAGATAAGCACGGCATTAGTTCGATGGTGATTTTGTTTTGTGACTGTTCCTTTTCGGGAAAAGAACCATACCTGGGCAAACAGGATGAACCTGTCCCCGGCGTTCATAACAGCGGATGGGTCCCAAGTCCCGGCCTTAAGAGGGTGACCGACAAGGCGGTTTGGCCTGACCTTGAAAAATATGTCAAGGATATCGTTGGCAGCTTCGGAAAAGATGAGCGGATTTTGATTTGGGACCTTTATAACGAACCCGGCAATTCGAGGATGGGCGGAAAGAGCCTGCCTCTGGCCGAGGCGGCTTTCGCATGGGCACGGGCGACAAATCCCTCCCAGCCATTGACTATCGGTGCCTGGGCCGACTTTACAAGCAATATGTCGAAACGGCTTATGGAGCTGTCCGATATCGTTTCGTTTCACGGTTATGACGGAGTAGAAGGTATCAGGAACAAGCTCAAGATTTGCGAGGAATATGGAAGGCCTGTCATCTGCACGGAGTGCTTGCGCCGGGGTGTTGGCAATACCTTTGCCGCTATTCTTCCGGTTTTTGCCGAGCATAATGTCGGATGGTACAACTGGGGCCTGGTGGCGGGACGCATACAGACGTATATGCCGTGGGGATCGAAAAAAGGCGACCCCATGCCGAAAGTATGGCAGCACGATATATTTGGTGCCGACGGCAGGCCATACGATACGAAAGAAATCGAACTGATTCGAAAATTCAGGTTTGCCGGGGATTGTTTCTTGTTTTCTTACTTTATAGGAAATGGCGAGGACGGCCTGCATCTGGCTTATAGCTTCGACGGCTTGAACTTCAAGCCGCTCAATAATGGCAAGTCTTTGCTCACGCCTAAGGTGGGCGGCAAACTGATGCGCGACCCGTGTATCATTCAGGGACCGGATGGAATATTCCATACGGTGTGGACAACATCGTGGAATCAAAAGGCCATCGGATACGCCCACTCCCATGACCTTATACACTGGTCGGAGCAAAAGTATATTCCCGTGATGGAGCACGAAGCGAAGGCCAGGAATAGCTGGGCTCCGGAAGTATTTTATGACCAAGCGGGTAAGCAGTTTTTGATATTCTGGTCGACGACCATTCCCGGCCGGTTTGGCGAGACGGAGAAAACCGGAGATAATGGGCTTAACCATAGAATTTATTATACGAAGACCAAAGATTTTGAGACTTTTACGCCGACCAAATTGTTTTACGATCCCGGTTTTAATACAATCGATGCGACGATTGTCAGGGACGGCGGGCGTTATATAATGTTTATCAAAGATGAGACGCGACATCCGCTGAAAAAGAACATTCGGGTAGCTATCAGCAAGAAGGCTGAAGGGCCTTACGGGCCGGCGTCGAAGCCCATTACGGGCGACTATTGGGCCGAGGGGCCATCGGCAATCAAGATAGACGGCTCGTGGTTTGTCTATTTTGATAAGTATCGAAAAGGCCGATATGGTGCGGTGAAATCCAAAGACTTGAAAAACTGGGAGGATATTTCCGATGGCATCCATTTTCCGAAAGGGACCCGCCACGGAACGATTTTCCGGGTGACCAAACCAATTCTCACAAAGCTGCTCCGATTGAATTGATTCCGCTACACTGATGGCTGACAAGAATTGGGTTTGTTTGGGTTTGAATTGGCTTTGTTTTAGCATAATATTGGCTTTAATTGGCTTTGAATTGGCTTTGATTGGCTTTAATTGGCTTTGAATTGGCTTTGTTTTCCTAATTGACCAAGTGTCCATTCTGTCGTAATCCTTTGTTAATACTTCAGTTACGTCAAACTTGACT
>JAOUFU010000370.1 GCA_029858035.1 Phycisphaerae bacterium | reverse complement strand
ATATCAAATTATACTCTCGGCCAAAGGAAGGGTATTGGTTTTGCCGGGGGTAAACCGCTTTATGTGGGCAAGATAGATGCGGAGACCAATACCATCGCTTTAGGGGACAGAGAAGAAATCAGCTCCCGTATTATTAAGGCAAACCAAATAAATATTCTTATTCCTGAGAAACTTGCGGCGGGCGAGCGATTTCTTGGCAAGATTCGCTCTTATGGTGAGCCTCAGCCCTGCAATGTTGTTGATGTGAACGAGGCTGATATGGCGGTCGAGTTCGATGAGCCTCAATTTGCGCCGTGCCCCGGTCAAAAACTGGTGCTCTATGATACTGCCGATAATATCGTTGCGGGCGGTACAATATCGCCGGAAACGACAGATTAGACCGGAATTGCGAGATATTTTTTATTTTTTTTATTGAACACATTATACCCCAAGGGGGTATAATGGTGGTACAAATATAAAAGGAACATAAGATGGGAACAAATCCAAGTCATGTTGATAACCTCGTGGCATTAAGGCGGATTGAGGGTCAGGTCCGCGGAGTTCAAAGGATGATCGAAGAGCGTAAATACTGTATCGATATTTTGAACCAGATATACGCCGTCAAGGGCGCGCTTGGCAGGGTTGAGGAGAAGATTTTGGAAAAGCACTTTCGAAATTGCGTGACCGAGGCCGTAAGAGGAAGCTCTGAAAAAGAAAAACAGCAAAAAATGGATGAAATTTTCAAATTGATACATCAAACACGCAGAGGATAAAATACGGTCAAAGAAATAAATTGGATTAAACGTTTTTTTGTGGCTTTGTTGTAAGAATGAAGGGTTGCTAAAAGGAGAACTCATTATGAAAAATAAACGAGAGATTTCATTGGCTTTGGTAGTTGCGTTGTACTCGGCGGTAGTAATTGCCTTAGGAATGGCAGCATACGCAGTATATCAATATATCGCTACTCCGGATAAGACTGTTTTAGGGCTTGTATTCGAGCACAGTTGGCATGTTATCGTTCTTGGTCTGCTAATTTATGCGACGCTATATGCGGTTCTATATGAGAAAGTAGTGAGACCTATACGCGATTTAAAACTGAAGCTTTATGCTATTACACGTGGGAATTTAACCTCCATAGAAATTGATTCGAACGTTGTCGAGATTACAGAGATTGCTGAAGGCGTCCAGCTTTTACTGGATGAGATGGATCGCAGCGTTCCACATGTGTCACTAACTGCACTTTCGAATTGCACGCAGAAAATTCGCTCAATAGCCAAAGAATCGGAAGCTCTGGATACGGCTGCCAAAGACTTTCTGATGAATTTGTCAAACGTAATAGATAAGATGGTAAGGGAGCTTTCTGTGGCAAAGGGTAAAAAACAAGAGAGCGTGGCTGAATAGTGCTGCTTGTTGTTTACAACCACAATAAACATAAACCATCAGGTGAGGTTTTTAACTGGTAATTCGTGTCCAAAACAGGTAATTAAATTCTTAAGTTTGGCCATTGACAACAGCAAAATGTAAAGTGATAGTGTTTTAAGTACTCTCAGCAAGGCAAGAAACTTGCTCTGTTCAAAGAACGTGCGTTCATAAGGAGATTGATTATGAAAGAAAAGTTCCTTTTGATGCTTGTCGCGGCATTGGCCCTGACGGCTGTGCCGGGCTGTTCGAATGTTCAGGAACACGAAACGCTTTATGAGGATGCCCACCTTGAGTCGATAGCGGTGGGATCAGCTACTCAGGACAAATACAAGGTAGAAGAACCTGCCGCTCTTGGGGAAAATCCAACACTGTCTGATTACCTGCGATATGCGGCCCTGAATAATGCCGGGCTTAAGGCTGCTTTTGAACAGTGGAAAGCTGCTGTCGAGCAAGTGCCTCAAGCCAGGACATTGCCGGACCCGAAATTCAACTATGGTTATTATATTCAGGAGGTCGAGACAAAGGTTGGGCCTCAAAGACAAAAGTACGGGATTATGCAGGTCTTTCCCTGGTTCGGAAAGATTGAGGCGAGAACGGATGCAGCAGCGGCAACGGCGAAGGCGGAGAAAAAGCGGTACGAGGCGACAAAAATAAATCTATTTTTCGAGGTTAAGGATGCGTTTTATGAATATACATATTTAGCAAGTGCGGTTGAGACAGCGAGAGAAAATCTGGAGCTTATCAAACATTTCGAAGAAGTTGCGCGAACAAAGTATACGGCAGCGGCAGTCGGCCATCCGGATGTTATACGTGCCCAGGTGGAACTGGCCAAGCTGGAAGACCAGTTGAAGAGCCTTGAGGAAATGCGAGGACCGATTTCAGCCAGGCTGAATGCGGTCCTTAACCGGCGCAGTTTCGAGATGCTGCCGTGGCCTCGCAAAGAGAAATTTGAACCGGTAAAGGTAAACCATCGGGAAATGACAGAGATGTTGAAAGCAAAGAATCCCGAGCTTGCGGCGATGGACTTCGAGGTGGAGGCGGCAAAGAGCAGAGTGGAGCTGGCGAAGAAAAAGTTCTGGCCGGATTTAGGTGTCGGTGTTGACTGGATTCAGACGGACGATGCAGTTATGTCCGGTGTCGGAGACAGCGGCAAGGACCCGATTATCCTTATGTTTACTTTGAACCTGCCTGTTTGGCGAGACAATTACAGAGCAGCCCATCGGCAGGCGGAGGCGAATGTCAGGCAGAAAGCTCAGCAGAAGAGGCAGGCCGAAAACACGATTGTAGCTCGTGCCGAGCGGGCGTTGTACGACTTTGAGGATAGTTTTAGAAAGATAAAACTCTATGGGGACATTCTTATACCGAAGGCAGAGGAGCTCTTAGGTGCATCGGAGACGGCATACAAGGCCGGCACGATAGACTTTTTGAGTTTGATAGATGCGCAGCGGATGCTGCTGAAATACCAGCTTTTCTATGAGCGGGCCGTTGCGGACAACGGGCAGAAATTAGCCGAGATGGAGATGTTAGCGGGTGCTGAATTGACGACAGTAAAACAGGATTCTGAAGGAGAGTAAATCAGCTTGACATCTGTATCCAACTGAACATAATCCCTATGTGAATAGTATGTTTAACAAGTAACAGGTGGCTAAAATGGGAATAAAAGGCGCTAAATCTTTATTGAAGGGTGGATGGGTCAAGATCGTAGTTTTGATAGTCGCGGCATTTGCTGCCGGTTATTCTGTTAAGTCAATTTTCTATAAACATCAGACCGACAAAGAGCAGGAACGCATCGGAGGTCAGGTTGCAACACAGGAACAGACGTGGTGGACCTGTTCGATGCACCCCGAGGTTCGCCTGCCGAAGCCGGGCAAATGCCCCAAGTGTCCTATGGACTTGATTCCAGTGACATCTTCGGCCGGCGATGTTGGCGAGAGAGAGATTTCCTTTTCCGAAGCGGCCGTTAAGCTGATGGAGATTAAGACAACAGTAGTGGAGAGGAAGATTGTTACGGCAGAGGTCCGGAT
Organism: Phycisphaerae bacterium; assembly: GCA_029858035.1. GTDB lineage: Bacteria > Planctomycetota > Phycisphaerae > Sedimentisphaerales > Anaerobacaceae > CS2-K091. The sequence continues at coordinate 1,260 of JAOUFU010000370.1, read as the reverse complement.
GGCCGGTAAAGTGGATTATGATGAGACACTGGTGAAACATATCACGGCCTGGGTGCCGGGCAGGATTGACAGGCTTTACGTGGATTTTACGGGCATCACGGTCAGTAAAGACGACCATATGGTAGAGCTTTACAGCCCGGAGCTAATCAGCACTCAGGCGGAGCTGCTCCAGGCGGCCAAAGCGGTGCAGAACATAAAGCAAACAAGTTCCGAACTGATAACAAGCTCCATCTCAGCCACACTGGAAGCAGCCAGAGAGAAGTTGAGGCTGCTCGGACTGGCAAAGAAGCAGATCGAGGAAATCGAGAAGACAGGCAAACCGGTCGACCACATAACGATTTATGCACCAATGGGCGGGATAGTTATTGATAAGAAAGCTATGGAAGGGATGTATGTCAACACGGGAACAGCTATTTACACAGTCGCGGACCTCTCGCGTTTGTGGGTGAAGCTGGATGCTTACGAATCGGATTTGCCCTGGATTCGGTACGGCCAAGATGTTGAGTTTACTACAGAAGCGTATCCCGGTGAGGTTTTCAAGGGGATAATAAGTTTTATTGAGCCTGTGCTTAATGCGAAGACCCGGACGGTCAAGCTGCGGATCAACGTAGATAATACCGAAGGCAAACTCAAACCCGAAATGTTTGTCAGGGCCGTTGTTCACTCCAGGATTACCGGCGGCGGCAAAATAATGACGCCTGAAATGGCGGGCAAGTGGATTTGTCCGATGCATCCTGCCGTTGTCAAAACAGAAGCCGGCAATTGCGATATCTGCGGGATGGATTTGGTGACGACCGAATCACTCGGCTACGTTTCTGTTGCACCAAAGGAGACGCCTTTGGTTATTCCCGCCTCCGCTCCCTTGATTACCGGAACGCGGGCTGTTGTTTATGTGCAGGTGCCGGGGGCTGAGAAGCCTACCTATGAAGGCAGGGAGATAGTGCTTGGGCCGAGGGCGGGTAACTATTATATAGTAAAGTCGGGCCTGGCAGAAGGTGAAATCGTCGTAACCAATGGTAACTTTAAGATTGACTCTGCGCTTCAGATACAGGCCAAACCCAGTATGATGAGTCCGGAGGGATCTGTAGTGCCGGGTCATCATCATGGCACGGACCATACAGCAAAGCAAATGACGGATGGGGCCGGTGAGCAGAAGACGTGTCCCGTGATGGGGCTGGCTGTTAACAAGGACCTGTTTACCGTATATAAAGGTAAAAAGGTCTACTTCTGTTGTCCCGGCTGTAAGCCGGAGTTTGAGAA
>JAOUFU010000220.1 GCA_029858035.1 Phycisphaerae bacterium | reverse complement strand
CCCCAGAAGTATCTGGCTAAACTGCCTCAGTTCAGGGAGTAATTATTGTAATCTATTTTGAAAGGAGCAAAATGAAGGGCAAAAGGAGACATTTGGCAATAGTATGTTTAATCGTAAGTGTTTTGCTGCTTGGCGTGATTATGCTGCAGGGGTGCAAAAAATCAGATTCAGGTGGTGGCACTGAGCAGGAAACGAAAATGTGGGCCTGTCCAAAGCACCCTGATATGACTGCGAACAGGCCCACTAAATGCCCCAGATGTGGCATGGATTTAGTTCCACTCGAGGCGAAGGAGGAATAGAGGCGTGGGTCCGTTGTGTTTTGGCCGGCAGAAAGAAATATTTACGCGGCGGGCTAAAGAACCTGCAAGCCGGCAAGATTTTGAAAGGGAACCAAAAAAGATATTTTCAAGCTGATATGATTCAAGTTATCAATACTTAAATTGTTCTAAAGGAGACATAAAATGAACGGAAAAAGTAAACAATTTAACTTAGTTCTTCTTTTAGCGACTGTATCGCTTGTGTGGCTGGTTGTGGTGGGCGGCTGCAAGAAATCAGAGCCGGAGGGTCCCACTGTTACTGTACCAAAAGTTGATACGGTCACGGCGGTTGCGGGCGAGCAGACGATGTGCCCTGTGATGGGCGGAGCTATCGACAAGAATATCTTTGTCGAGTACAAAGGCAAGAAGGTCTATTTCTGCTGTGCGGCCTGTAAAGAGAAGTTCGAAGCAGAACCGGAAAAATATCTGGCCAAGCTGCCTCAGTTCAAACTATAAAGACAGACGCAGGAATCAATGGATGAGCCGTTAAGAAACGTTGAAGGTCCGCCATCTGGGCTGGTCGGCAGACTCATGCGATTTTGTCTTGAGAACAAGCTGGTAGTCGGATTGTTCGTGATAATCGTTGTCGTATGGGGCATTATGGTGGCTCCTTTTGACTGGGACCTGAGGGGGCTGCCACGCGCTGCAGTGCCAGTTGATGCCATACCGGATGTGGGAGAAAATCAGCAGATTGTTTTTACCGAGTGGATGGGCCGGTCGCCGCAGGACGTGGAAGACCAGATAACATATCCATTGACGGTGTCCCTTCTTGGTATTCCGGGTGTAAAGACGATTCGCAGCCAGTCGATGTTCGGCTTTTCGTCGATATACGTTATTTTTGATGAGAAGGTTGATTTTGACACGGCCCAGAACCGTATTTTGGCGAAGTTAAACAGCCTTCAGTCCGGATTATTACCTGAAGGTGTCCAACCTGCGCTCGGTCCCTACGCCACTGCATTAGGGCAGGTTTTCTGGTATACCCTTGAGGGCCTTGACCCCAACGGTAAACCTGCAGGTGGGTGGGACCTGGATGAGCTGCGGACGATTCAGGATTGGTATGTCCGTTTTGCGCTTATGAGCGCTAAGGGGGTAGCGGAAGTTGCCTCCGTAGGAGGGTTCGTCAAAGAATATCAGATAGACGTTGACCCGGATGCGATGCGCGCCTACAAAGTTGGATTAGGTGACATATTCAAGGCCGTGAAAGCATCTAATATCGACGTTGGCGCGCGGACTATCGAGATTAACAAGGTTGATTACGTGGTCCGCGGCCTGGGCTTTATCAAGAAACTATCGGACATAGAAAAGACGGTCATCAAGGTCAACGAGAATGTCCCCATATACATCAAGGATGTGGCGAAGGTTTCATACGGGCCTGCACTGCGGCGAGGGGCGCTTGATAAGGGGGGCGCAGAAGCGGTCGGCGGGGTGGTAGTCGTCCAGTATGGTTATAATCCTCTTGAGGCCATAAAAAATGTAAAAGAGAAGATTGAGGAGATAGCGCCGGGACTTGGCAAAAAGACGTTGGCCAATGGTACGGTTTCAAAAGTGACAATCGTTCCGTTTTACGACAGGACGGGGCTTATTTACGAGACGTTGGGAACATTAAGCACGGCTCTTACCGAGGAAATACTGGTTACGATTATTGTCGTTGTCGTTTTGGTCCTGCATCTTAGAAGTTCTGTACTGATTAGCGCTCTGCTTCCGCTGGCGATACTGATGTGCTTTATCGCGATGAAGGTCTTCAGAGTTGATGCCAATATTGTGGCGCTGTCGGGTATCGCGATTGCTATCGGTACTATAGTGGATATGGGGATAGTTATATGCGAGAATATTTTAAAGCATCTCGATGAAGCGGGGCCGGAGGAGAACCGGCTGGAAGTTGTTTACCGGGCGGCCTGCGAGGTCGGCGGTGCGGTTTTGACTGCGGTCTCAACAACGGTGGTCGGCTTTTTGCCGGTCTTTACGATGACGGGGGCCGAGGGCAAGCTTTTCAAGCCGCTTGCATTTACCAAGACGTTTGCCTTGATTGCTTCCATAATAATCGCCCTGACGGTCATTCCGCCGGCCGCCCATATTCTCTTTACCAGGAAAGTCACTCTTAAAAAGGTCAAGCGATACATATTGGGAGGCCTTCTGATTGCCGCTGCTGTTGCGGCAGGTGTGTGGCTTAGGTTGTGGATAGGTGCTATTATAGGTGCTATCGGACTTTATCATCTTTTGAGGGAGCGCATTCCGGAAAGGATCAGCAATCGGCTCCCCTTGTTTGCCAATGTGGCGGCAATTGTTGTGGTCGGCATAATACTTACCAATCATTGGCTGCCTCTGGGACCGACCAAAGGGCTGGTTCGAAATCTTATCTTTGTGGCCCTGCTTATCGGAGGGCTGCTGTTATTTTTCAAGATTTTCCAGAGGTACTATGAGCGAATTTTGGGATTGTGTCTGGTTTATAAGAAGACGTTTCTTTTGATACCACTTGGCCTTTTGATTGCCGGTGGATTTATATGGCGCGGTCTCGGTAAAGAATTTATGCCTGCTCTGGATGAGGGTTCATATCTGTATATGCCTACGACTATGCCCCATGCGTCTATCGGGGAGTGCCTGGATGTGCTGCAAAAGCAGGACGCGGCGTTTTCGTCTATTCCTGAAATCGAGTCGGTGGTTGGGAAAATCGGCAGGGTCGAATCGCCGCTTGATCCTGCGCCGATATCGATGGTCGAGACGGTTATCAATTACAAATCAAAATACAAGACCGACAAAGACGGTCGATTAGTTCTTGACGATAACGGAAAACCTGTTCGTCAATGGCGGGAGCGTATTAACAGCCCTGATGATATATGGAAAGAGATTCTAAAAGCAGGCCGGATTCCGGGCACGACGAGCGCGCCGAAGCTGCAGCCGATTATGGCAAGAATAGTTATGCTGCAAAGCGGTATGCGTGCCCCGATGGGCGTCAAGGTCAAGGGGCCGGATCTTGAGTCAATCGAGCGTGTCGGTCTGGAAATTGAGCGGTATCTCAAAGAAGTGCCGGGTGTCGAACCGACCACGGTGATAGCCGACCGTATAGTGGGCAAACCGTATCTGGAGATTGATATAGACCGCGAGGCGATAGCTCGCTACGGCGTGAGTATCGGTGATGTTCAGGATGTTATTGAAGTGGCGATAGGCGGCAGGCGTATCACAACAACGGTTGAGGGGCGAGAACGTTACCCCGTGCGGGTGAGGTATATGCGGGAGCTGAGAGACCGGATTGAGACGCTTGGCAAGATCTTAGTCCCCGCTGCCGACGGCGCACAGATACCGCTTATTCAATTAGCACAGATTCGCTACGTGCGAGGTCCGCAGGCGATAAAGAGCGAAGATTCGTTTCTTACAGGTTATGTTGTCTTTGACAAGAAGGAAGGCTTCGCGGAAGTTGATGTTGTTGAAGATTGCCAGAAGTACCTGAAGGAGAAAATTGCAAGCGCCGAATTTGTGGTACCGGCGGGGGTAAGCTATGATTTTGCGGGCAGCTATGAGAACCAGGTGCGTGCGCAAAAGACGCTTATGATAGTTGTGCCTTTGGCGCTTTTTATCATATTTATGATTCTGTACTTCCAGTTTAAGTCCACGGTGACGAGCCTGCTGGTTTTTTCTGGTATCATTGTTGCGTGGGCGGGCGGGTTTTTGCTGATATGGCTTTATGCGCAGGACTGGTTTCTCGACTTCAGCGTGTTCGGGGTAAATATGCGCCAGCTGTTCGGCGTGCATCCCATCAACCTGAGCGTGGCGATATGGGTGGGATTTCTGGCACTGTTTGGGATAGCCTCGGACGACGGTGTCGTGATGTGTACTTACCTGGAGCAGTCGTTTCGAGGAAGGCGGATTGAAAGCGTCGATGGGGTGCGTAAGGCCGTGGTTGCAGCCGGATTGCGTAGGATTCGGCCCTGCCTGATGACGACGGCGACGACTATATTGGCGCTGATTCCGGTGCTTACATCGACAGGGCGCGGCGCGGATATTATGGTGCCGATGGCGATACCGTCGTTTGGCGGGATGACGATTGAGATACTTACCATGCTTATTGTGCCGGTCCTGTACTGTGCTGTCAAGGAGCTCAGGCTCAAACTCAAACCTGCTTCATAACTGCCGGAGGTCTTCACTCTATGGATTTTATTCGTATAGGAGAGGTTTTTTCTGCCAGTCCTTGTCTTTGTCGTGACCGTATGTTAGAACACGCGGCCTCCGCTGCCGCAGGCGGACCGATTCGATGCCGAGATAATAACCCGTAGATTGTGGATTTTTTCCCACGCACTCCAGGCGCAGGGTGTTATTGCCGGGCTCAGGCCAGAAATCCAGCAGGTGGTACTCCCATGTAACGATTTCTTTGCTGTAGAGGTCCATTACCTCGCCAATCTTGATGCCGTTCAGGTACGCCTGATATTTGCCGAAGTCGTATGAGCGGGTCAAAACAAGCAGCAGCCTCTGCGGCTCTTTTTTCTTGACCTCGAAAGGAATTTGCAGCCAGGCCTGATCCTGGCTTTGCGGCATATACAGCAGATGACCGTTCGGATAGATGCTCAGGCTCTGCACTACTGCTTGACCTTGGCCGTGGAACTTGTCCTCTGTGCAGTCGCGAGCGGGGAAAATCTTATCGAGATTGGGCAGCCTGCGTTCGTCGGCGCCCGGTGCGGTGGCCTTGAAAGATGGCTCGCCCGTCTGATACCAGAACGCGACGCTGGAATAATCGTCCTCCCGTTCGTTCCAGCTATGGCTTTTGTATTCGGGATTTTCGTCCGGGCTCATCCAGCCGTAATGCTCAAATGTTACCTTTATGCCTTTATTGAAGACAATGGGGTCGGTTATATGCCAGCGATAGGCACTGGTATGGCCGCCTACAATGCCCCATTGACCGAAATAGGGTACGCCGAAATATGGTGTGCCGGTCATCTTGAGTCCCCAGGCGCTTAGAAAATAGTCTTCCGTGCCCGTCCCCCAGATTGACGGTTTCTTTTCTCCATCGATATAGATTTTCTCATCGCCCTCGCCGAACCAGGCCGGGCTTCGAGTTCGCACTGCAAGCACGGTCCCTACATAATGTCCCTTGCCCCCTGTATCGAGGACAACATAGTCCCGGCCCTTGTTGACCGGATACTCCTGGCGATATTGAGCGTAGAAATAGGGCGTATCCTTGGGAATCTTGTCTTTCTTGATCCAGTCTATGTTGTAATAGAGCAGGCTTAAGGGTTTTTCGCTCTGGTTAATAATCTCGATTCTGGCGGACTTGCGGAACGGCATGTGCCAGAAGCAATTGTAAGAGTCTGCGTCTTCCACGATAACGGGCAGGCTGATGACCTCACTTCGTTTTCCGAAACAGTTGGCAAAGAAATCGCCTACAGGTGCCTCCACGCCCGGTCGTTTGCTGCCGTCCCAATATATCCTAAGCAGCATCTCCTGGTGATTGGCCGAACCGTTCTTTGCCCACGGATGAGGCTCCGGCCCCAAAAAAGTCATCCAGATATGCGTGATGACTCCCGGCCCTTTGACATCCATCAGGACCTTTGTTTGGCCCGGAGCGACACTGCTGTTGTCACTGTTGCTTTGCGGGTCCGGCTCGGCATTCGGGTCGTACTTGCCATCCCGGCGAATCCTGCCCGTCGAGGTCGCCCGCATACTTCGGCCCTGGTGCGGCTTTGCCAAAGCGGCCAGAAAATCCGCAAACAAAACCTGTGACAAACATAACGAAAGTAAAATGCCGAATATGAGCAGCGAGCCTTTTTTCATTGAGAGACTGTGATTGGTTTTAATCATTTTTTCACCTCATCAGCATTCCATTTGGTGTATCAATAACTAATACCATTATCCTCGTAAGAAAACCGCCCGGCTCAAATCACGACCTGCTATTTCTGTTAAGACTTCTACAATGGCTTGATTCGAATGTTGCGGTAACATACGTTAGCGCCGTGGTCCTGGAAACCAATGTGCCCTTCGCGTTTGAAGTCCTTCAGGGCCGTGTTGAACTTGTTCTTTGAGCCATCAGGTTCAGGATTCTTATTGGGCTCTGTCCATCTGTTCAAATCCATATCGATAATCTGCTCGCCGTTTAGTACGATTGTGATTTTATTGTCGATGGCGGTAATCGTAACATGGTTAAACTGTCCGTCTTTGACCATGTCCTTGCTGGGTGCCAGGGCGTCATAGACCGCGCCGCAGCTATATTTGCTGGGATTATCAACGCGATTGTAAACCTGCATTTCGATGCCTGTTTGGACGCAATCCGCCGGCTTGTCGGTTCGGAAAAAGATACCGCTGTTGCCTTCGGTTTTGAATTCGAGGTCGAGGATGAAATCTCCGAAGCGTTCTTTGGACCAGATCATCCCGGCGCCGGGCTTTCGAACTATAGCTCCGTTTTCGACGACCCAGTTGGGAGAGGGTTTTCCGCCGCTCTCGTTTTGCCAGCCGGTGAGGTCTTTACCGTTGAAGAGATTCCGCCATCCCGTACCGGAGTTCAGTAAAACGTCGATACGCGGGGTATTGTGGTTGTATGGCTTTAGCAGGATGTCGAGGTCGCCGTCGCCGTCGAGGTCACCGAGTTTGCCTTCGTGGATACCCTGGCCCTGTGAGGCGACCGTTTCTTTGAAGTTTCCCTTGCCGTCACCGTACCAGATATAAATTTTGGCCTTGTCGCCGGCGCCGGGATTGCCCATCTCGCCGATAAAGATATCAAGGTTGCCGTCGCTGTCTATATCTCTTATCTCACAGGTGTGTCCGTGAATAACGTGACGGAGCTTGTGAGCTGTCCATTTTGTGCCGTTCCATTCGTACCAGTTAGCGTCACCATCCATGTCACCGGGGCTGAAGACCACTTCGGGTCGGCCTCCTTTTACCAATTGGCCGGCGGCACATTGTGTAAACGTCATATCGTCGTCGATGACATTTTCAGTGTAATTGGTGCCGGATGTGTGCTTGAACCACCGGCCTCCGCCGACAATGTCGAGCTTGCCGTCCAGGTCGATATCGACGGGGATGGAGGGGAAGCCTTCCCGTTCCTGCCCGGATGACCAGGAGTAAATTGTAGAGGACGGCCAGAGCTGGGCGGCCTTTGGGTCTGCGGGGATTTCGAACAAAAGCAGGCTTTTCGCG
>JAOUFU010000089.1 GCA_029858035.1 Phycisphaerae bacterium | reverse complement strand
CTCCCCCATAAGATGTTTGCCTGCATCTATTGCAGCACAATAGAATTCCTTGTGCAGGTTGTGTGGAACCGCTATATAGACAGCTTCAACATCAGGATTATCGAGAAGCTGGCGATAGTCGCTGGTAATCTGCTTAATGTTCGGTAAATTGTCTTTGAACCAATTGATCTTCTCCGGAGAAAGTGTACGACTGCAAATCGCGACTATCTCAGGCCGTACACTCATCTGAGGCAGATGAAACCAGCGGGAAGCGGCACTGGCAAATTCACGACCCATCATTCCACAGCCAATTATTCCAAAGCGAATATTCCTCATTAGCTTATCTTGTAAGCGATTTGACAAAACTCGTCAATTGCTCATTTGACATTTTGTATATTCAAAGTCCCCTGCAAGGACAAGTTTTTGCCGTCCCCAAATCCTGTTGAGGCATTGTCGAACAACTCCCATGCCATGCTTCCGGCATTCTTCGCAGAAACGTCCATAATCATTGGATTTTCAGGATGAATTGAATACAATAGCACAAATAGCGCTCAGCGGCGTAGCCGGGCGAATTCAAGTGGGAAATATAGAATATGGAATGAGGGACGCGTTATGAAACGATTTAAATTTCTGCCTGTTACCTTTTTGTTATTATCAGCAATAATTGCGTTTAGTCCTGCGAGCATATCCGGCAAGGCGGCCATCGAGAAAAAAAGCGGCAAAGAAGAAATAAGATTAATTATTCGAGGCGACGATATCGGCAGTTGTCACGCAGCGAATGTAGCCTGTATTCAAAGCTATCGCCGGGGGATCATGAGGACGGTCGAGGTGATGGTTCCCTGTCCATGGTTCGAGGAAGCGGTCAAAATGCTCAATGAAAATCCGGGCCTCGATGTCGGTATCCATTTGACCTTAACGAGCGAATGGGACAACTTCAAATGGAGGCCGCTGACTTATGCTCCCAGCCTGGTCAATAAGGACGGCTATTTTTATCCTCAGACAAGGCAGTGGAACCGCTGGCCGGCAGGAACGGGCTTTTATGATGCGAATCCAAAACTTGAAGAAGTGGAAAAAGAGCTTCGGGCCCAGATAGAGCTGGCCATAAAGAAAATCAAAAACGTAACACACCTGTCGGCCCATATGGGTACGGCCACGTGTCGACCGGACCTAAAGAAGCTGGTAAAACAACTGGCAAAGGAATACGGTCTTTACTCCGGCTGGACAGAATTGACAGAGCAAGGTGTAAAATCTGTAGGAAACTGGGGTTCCAGCGATGACACGCCGAATAAAAGGGAGGCTGCTCTAATAAAAACACTGGAGAAGCTGACGCCCGGGACCTGGATATTAGTTGAGCATCCGGGACTGGACACACCCGAAATGAGGGCTATAGGTCACCGGGGCTATGAGAATGTTGCATATAATAGAGACACCGTCACCAGGGTCTTCACAAGTTCCAAAGTTAAAGAAGTCATTAAGAAGAAGGGTATTAAACTAATCAGCTACGCCGATTTAAAGGAATAAGGTACTTGCGGCCAAAACATAATTGGTTACAACTAAACCAAACCACTTCTAATTACACCCACTTGGCAGGATCCAATTTGTAGTAATTCCTGAGCTCATCATAAAGTTCGGGATGTTTCTTCACCATCTGTTTCGGTTTCTCAAAAAAGGTCTCCGTAGCTACCGCAAAGAACTCGGCAGGATTCGTTGCTCCGTATTTATCTAATACCGAACTCCTGCGTTTTCTCATGTTCTTTTGCAATACCTCATATTCCTTACTCAATACACGGGCCCATGTTGTATATCTGGAGCGGCGCTCCAAAATCGGAGCTCCATCAGCGGCACCATCCTCCTGGTCTAATTGATGGGCGAACTCATGAAGTACGACATTGCGGGCATCGGTAATATTCAACGTTCCGCCTTTCACGCTGTCCCAGGCAAGGACGACCGGTCCGTTTTGCCAGGATTCTCCGAGACGAACACTCTGGCCGTCGATTGTAATTGTGCCGTTTGAAGATACTGTCCTGGCCACATAAGTATGAGGATATACCAGGATAGTACCAAGTTTTGGAAAGTATTTAGTTTTACGATTCAACAGCAAAATACATGCCTGGGCGGCGATTGTAACTTTAATCTCATTTGTCAGCTCCAGCCCCCCACAGCCTTCAAAATTCTTTTCAGCCAGGAAAACATGAATAAGGCCGTGAAGCTGCTCTTTGAATAAATCGGGTAAACGGTTGTAAAGGGGCACATTCCTGCAAACAATTTGCTTGAACTCTTCCGGGAACGGTGCGGCGAACAGGCGTTTGCGCTTTGCACGGCGGAATACACGTTTGCCGATAAAGAAGGCCAAAAACAATCCAGGAACCAATATAGCAGGTATTGCGATGAGCATTTTTCCGCCTTCCCCTGAAACCGGCAACTTCTTTTCAATAGCTCCTATATTCTAAAGACGTCATCCGATTTCGATAATTAAAAGTCTATTCCTTTGCAAATTATGCTATTGAAATCATAGTAAATAAAGACTTCGCTGTAAAAGCCTTTTTCAGCCACCGTGCTCATGTACTTGAATATCAGCTCACAAGTGATGTTCATTGTTGGTTATCAAAATCACTATACCCCAAAAAGTATTTCTGCCAACAGCCGGCAAATTTCAGCGTATATGTGGTATAATTGAGATGATTTATAAAAGGTTTATTTGTAAACAAGGAATCCGTGGTATGAAGGATAATTTGGACCAACTGGTAGAGAAAGCAAAAGAATCAGGTGCGACAAGGGCGGCAATTCTAAATACATCTGATATCCGGTTCTCGGAAGAATTCCGTAGGGCCTGTGAACGAAACACGTGTGGGAAATACGGGGTCAACTGGATGTGTCCGCCCGGAGTTGGTCCCTTCGAAGAATTGAAGGCGAAGGCATTGAGTTTTTCCCGGGGATTGGTATTTCAAACGATTCATCAGTTGGAAGATTCCTTTGATTTCGAGGGAGCGGTACAGGCCGCAAAGAAACACGAAGAAGTATTTCGAAACATCCTGGCATCTATCAGGTCGGACGGAAGTTTTCAAGAGATATTGGGGCTGAACGTGGGAGAGTGTAAAGTATGCAGCAAATGTACTTATTTGGACGGAGAAGAATGCCGCTATCCGGATAAAGCAGTTGCATCGGTTGAATCGCACGGTATCGACGTAAACGCCTTGGTCTCCGGCTGCGGTATTCCCTACAATAACGGTCCGAATACCGTATCCTATGTGGGATTGTTTTTGTTTTAATCCTGCCGAACTGGTCACTATTTGACTTCTTTGTTCTATATCTTGACTATTCCTAACCTTATGATAAAATTGCTTAATAATCGAACATGGACAGGTGGAAATTCGTAACTTCAAGTATCTAAATACAAACACAATAAGACTATGAAGAAACAACACGCTGATAATTCACACAACTCGGCGGATGCTGATAAGGATGCTATTGTCGATACCGTTCTGTCGCATACACCTTTTAATGTAGACAGCTCATGTCCATCCATTTTTTGGGCATCGGGAGACGGCCCTTATGAAAATGCACGAAAGGCCATTTCAAATATTGATTTATCACCCTCAAAGAACAAACGCGTTTTGCTTAAGCCTAATGTAGGTCGTAATGTTGCACCTGAAACAGGCATTACAACACATCCGCAGGTCGTTGCTGCCGCGATTGATGCTTTCAGGCAATCCGGGGCCGATGTTGCTGTTGGTGAAAGCCCAATAACCGGCGTTACAACGCTGGAAGCGTTTGAAACCAGTGGTATTGCCGCCGTTGCAAAAGAGCGAAATTGTCTATTGATAGATATGGATGTACGTCAGTATGTCACTGTTAAGATTCCCGATGGTATTGCAATTAAATCACTCAAAGTATGCAGCCAGATTAAAGATTATGATATTATCGTCTCAATTCCCGTGATGAAAACGCACATGCATACCGGCGTAACATTATCGGTGAAAAATATGAAGGGATGTTTATGGCGTCGTACCAAAGTAGAATTACATATGCTCCCGCAACTTTCCGGGCACGAGGACAAACCATTGGATATAGCCATTGCTGATATGTCTTCGGTGTTACGTCCTCATCTGTCAATCATCGATGGAACAATTGGCATGGAAGGGCTGGGGCCCAGTGCCGGCGAGCCTAAGGCATTGGGTGTAGTCCTTGTTGGCGTCGATGCCTTTGCGACGGATTCTCTTGCATGTGGTATAATGGGAATATCCGCCCATGATGTTCCGCATTTACGAATGGGAGCGGAAAGAGGGTACGGCGTAATCAATCTTGATTCAATCAGTGCATGCCCTCAAAACTGGAAAGATATAAAGAGTCCTTTTGCCCCGCCTCCTGATGAACTGTCGATAGAATTTGCCGGGTTCACTATTTTGGACCAGCAATCCTGCAGTGCGTGCCAGTCGACATTATTGATGTTTCTCAGGAAATACGGGAAGCAGTTACGTGATACGATGTCCGATGACGAAGATATTATTATCGCTATCGGTAAAGGTCATGAGGAGGTGCCGGGCGGAACTCTGTGTGTGGGTAACTGTACCGCCATGCACAAAAAATGTGGAGTATTCCTTTCCGGATGTCCGCCGGTAGCGAGTGAGATACTGGCCATGTTCGATTTGTAAACTGCAAGAGGGAAATACAGTCAAATCGGCAGGATTCTTTCGATTTCTTTTCGGTTTGTCACCTTTGAGACAATCAGACTAATAAAGAAAGGATTTTATGATTAAAAAAACGCGCATAATGATAATTATCGCTGTTCTCGCTTGTGTTTTTTCGACAACCATCTTGGCCGAGCCGATGTGGATCTTCGAGCAGTTACGAAAAGAAAAGCCGGACATCGTGGCACATTACTTTCAGACAAAGCGAAAGCTGGCTACGCGGGACAAAATCAAAAAGTACACAGCGGATGACGGCGTGGCCGTGCTGAGTATCGCTATGGGCCGTGATTTGTTTGCATGGTTTCAGTCGTTAGGGATTACGGTTGACCGCAGTCAGGTGAAGATTGAGATGGAGTAGACCGGGCTTTTGACGGCGAGTTGCGCATAATGTAATGGGGCCCTTTTTATGAAGGTATTAGCACTAATTGGCAGTCCAAGAAAAGGGAGCAACACAGACATTCTGGTTGATAAGGTTCTTGAAGGCTGCAAGGAGAAAGGATTGACAGCCGAGAAGCTCTATCTGTATGATTTCAATATATCGGCGTGCACCGACTGCCGGTTGTGTAAATCCGATAATTACGAATGTGCCATCAAAGACGATATGCAGCAGATATATCCTTCAATGGTGGAGGCCGATATTCTCATCTTCGGAACGCCTGTTTACTGGTACGGGCCTACAGGCAAAATGAAACTTTTGATTGACCGGATGCGCCCTTTTATTGCCGGCAAAAAGATGCAGGGCAAAAAGGGTGTACTTGTTGTACCCTCCGAGGAAGGGCCGAAAGCTTGCAAGGCTTTGCTGGAGATGTTTCGTATGTCGTTTGATTACCTGGGTATGGAATTCGTCGACAGTATCTTGTCTGCGGCCTATGAAAGAGCAGAAGTCTCCTCAAACAAGAAAGATTTGAAAAAAGCATACGAGATTGGAATCTCATTGTAAACCGTCGAGCAAATTACAGAAAATTTTCGAAACAGTTCTAAATAAAATTAATTGTTGGATAGAAAAAACTACGTGGAATTAGTCAAAACTACTCCACCCTCGAACAACCTGCTTTCTATCAACAACAGATTCCAACAATCCAAAATTCCCTTGGGCGAAGAAGCATACCAAGAAACTACAAAGGCTGTCGGACAGTGGATTATGATGGTCTCCCGGCTTTGTGATCAAAAGAAGGATTATAGTCCGCCAATATTAATCCTCTTCCACTCGCCAGAATTTCCTTTCATGCTCCCAGCTCCTGGATATTTCGCCGGTTGGTTTTATAACAACGGCTTTACATTCTGTGGTAACTGTCCCATCAGGTAATAATAATGTAGCTGCGACTTTCATTCTTCTATGTCCTTTATGTTCCAGCCATCCGACCGCCTTCAGGGGTGTATTGGTTGGTGTCTGTTTTCTGTAAGTCAGGTTCAGTCTTAAAGTAACAAAAAGATTGTCAAAATTGCCGTCCAGCATAACGGCCCTGCCCGCAGTTTCATCCAAAATCGCAGCGACAATCCCGCCATGCACAATTCCGGGATACCCGTTAAACTGTTCGCCGACAGTGACAGTCGCTTCAACCTGGTTTGTTTCGGGATTATTATACCATACCATTTTCAGCCCATAATTATTTTCACGACCACACATAAAACATGTTCTGGATGTTGGTTGTTTTATCATTGAGTCCTCAATTTCTTATTTTCTATTTTTGTTTGGAATTCAAGATGTTTGCAGCCAAGTTTAATAACTGCAAACAAAACAGCGATCAATGCATACCCAATGATGTCTTATCTCTTCTTGCTTGCTTTTTTCTTAGCCTTCTTCTTAATAATTTTTTTCATGGTTACTTTCTTCTTTTTTCTGCAAGCCTTGTCTTTCAAACAGAGTTCACACCTGTTATCACTACACCACTGGCAATAAAAACAATCTTTGCAGTTATGCTTGCTGCCTTCCTGGTTTGGTTCAGGCCCGTAAACCAGGCCTTTAATTCCTCTGATTCTTCGATAAGCCATAGAACATGTTCTCAAGCGATATTGGAAGTCTTTTCAAGCTACCGGAGCCATTTCTCGTTAAGGAATGAAAGATGGTTTCAATCAGCATTCGCCAAACTCAACCTTTGCTGCCAGAATTGTTTTGCTTTACGGTGATATTTGAGCACCTCTTCCAGTTTTTTAGGATCATCTATGTTTATTTGTCCGATTCTCTCATCAATCCAGTCATTGAAAAAACGAATCGATTTTTCGCTGAGATAGTGTTTTTCATCACCAATCTCAACATAGTACGGCGCGGTTGAAGCAAACCTGAAGGTATGTGGAATATCCGCTATCACACGGACAAGAAACCAGCCGCTTTTTGTAAACTGTAAAATTCCAAGCCCGCCATTGTTGTTAAATTCGGCAAAGGGAACAGTTCGTTCAACGGAACCATTTTTGACTATTTCAATACACTGAACAGGGTCATTGCCGGCTAAATGTAATTTAATGTCAAGCTTGACCGTCCGGCCTTTGTCGGCTTTGAAAACATGGCCTGGCTTTTGCCCTGAAACGCTCGGCAAAAGCAAAGGGCCATTAGTAACAAAAGATATTCCTTTTCGCAGGTTCTCCCACCACCGGCTGTATTCGAGGTTTTTACCACCAGTATAAACATAAACACGGTTGTATCCCACTGGATTGCCCAATACTCCCGATGCACTTCCCGCTGATGGCGCTATACGAATGCCACTGTTGAGAATATGGTAATAAATAAACTGTGACCAGAAACCATTGCCCCGTGGAGAAGGAAATTCTTTCTTGTTCCTCGGTTTTCCCCAGGCCTCGTTATCCAGCATCTGAGACCGCCAACAATGGTTATTGAGCAATCCAATCGAATCTCCGTAGCCATACGCCAGTGCAACGGGAACATCCCACCAAAAAGGCTTCTCGATGTCTATCCATGCTTCGGGCTGTGTTTTTGCCTGCTCAATAAATTGTAATGGAGATGGGTACTCTCGTTGAGCCTGAGTAATATCCACAGGCACTTCCATATTGAAATACATGAAGGCCCCGCCATTACGTTCATCTTCTCCTCCTAACAGGTCATAAAAGTAGTTGCTATCAAAGCTGACCACCCTTGTTTTTGGAATTTGTGAATTCTTCCATATATTTGACCGGTTCCACCAGGTGATTATGGGAGCGATGTGCAGGTCTTCGGCCTGCATGAGCAGCTCGATATCTTTAGCGGGTCTGTGCACGTGCAATTCACCGCTCCACCAGCCTTCTGAGGCCATATTGATTATACGAGTAAGTTTCTCCTTTATTTCAGTGAGAGAGCCGCCTTTGATTTCAAAGGAGCCTTTACATCTTTTATATTCCGGTCCCCGCTCGATGACGTAAGTGTATTTTCCAGCGGGCAAAGTTATTATCTCTTGGCCGTCGCAACAAAAATGGTCACGATAAGAGGGAAGATTATCGAAAAGCTGTGGCCGGCCTTCGGCATTGGCTAAATGGACCCTGTATGCAATTGTTTTATTGGTTGATGTATCCAGAACCGTAAGGCCCAATTTTCCCGAATTTGATTCCACATTAGAGATGCGTTCATTCGAGAGGGCCGTACCAGGAAAAGCAAATACAACAATCCAAATCAAGAATTTTAAGTTTTTCATCATATTCCCTTTATCTTTAATCCAAAGGGATAATTATAACGATATTCAACATTTTGGCTAACAGGAAACAGTCTCCCGCCTCATTTTCCGATCCATTCCGGAAGCTGCAGCATTATATTGGCTCTTAAATTGGATTTGAATTGGATTTGTATTGGCTTGTCGAAACAACAGCCCTGTATTTAATCGCGGAATTCCGGCGTTAAACATGTTCACACAGAATCTTTGGGATGTTTATGGCGGAATCATTTATATGGCTTGCCCCGCTTGCTCTGCTCAACTGTTCTCCTGACCAAATCCTCCAATTCCAGGGATCCAGCAGGGTATGGCCCACCCTAATGGCAACAGGCAAAGTTACAATACATTGTTTGAGAAAATCCTGGGCAAGCAATCTTGCTAATGCAGGAGTTCCTTCAAATACTCTGATGAAAATGGGGGGTTGGTCAAATATTGAGACTGTTTTGAAGTATTATTTGAAAAGCAGTGATGAGAATGAAAAGAAGGCAGTTAGGATTCTGGACAGGTTGATGGGGGTTGAGGTAGGAGGTAGTTTTGTAGGTAAGAAGGGGTAGGTGTTTTTTTCACTTGACTTTTGGCTTGATACTGGTACAATTAAGCCAGTTAAATACAGGAGATGGGGAGATGGAGTGATAAATGCGACAACATAATGAGGATTTCGTTAAATTTCACGAGAAGGTATCGGTGCGCAGAGTGTACGCCATGAAAATCAAGTCAAATTAACCATTTTTTGAAAGGGTAAGAAGATGAAAAATACAAAAATGTTAACAATTGTGGTTCTGTCTATGGGCCTGATGGTCTGGTCGGCGTCGGTGGCACACGGCGCTCAATACCTGAGGGTAAACGGCCAGGACGTCAATTCAATTACGCTAAAGTTAGGCCAGGGGTGTATTGTCGAAGTCATATCAGACGACTCTAACCCTTACACTGCCTATGTGGGTTTTTATACTGATGTGATCCGCGGTGTTTTTTTGCATCTGGGGACTGTGCCGCTGGCCGGTGATCTTGCCAGCGTTATAGACTATAATATGCCGTCTTTTCGCGGCTACTACCTTAGCGCCGCCGGTTCGTCGCCTCCTCCGTCTCCAGGAAGCCATTTTATCTTCGAATACGTGACGCATCAACTTGGTGAAACCAGCCTGGTCCTTTATGACAGCACATTTAATCAAATAGATTCCGTACACATCACGGTTCTATCCACATCAATGGGCACAGCATTTACCTTCCAGGGCCGGCTTATGGACAGCAACAGCCCGGCAGACGGTCTGTATGACTTGAAGTTCAAGCTCTACGATAATGCTGAACCGGTGTGTGCTGTGCAGCTGGAAAGTACAATTGATATACATGACTTTGATGTAATTGACGGGCAATTTGCAGTGGAATTGGATTTTGGCAGCGGTGTGTTCGACGGCGATTCCCGCTGGCTGGAAACGGCGGTCCGGCCGGGTGACAGTAACGACCCTAATGCTTTCGTTATCTTGAGTCCACGACAGGAACTGACGCCTGTGCCATACGCATTGCACACCCGCGGGATGTTTGTAGATGACGCCGGCAATGTCGGCATCGGGATGAAGAGTCCATCGTCCAAGCTTGATGTAAATGGAGATATCAATATCAACTCCGCTTACAAAATAGCAGGAGACACTGTGCTCTCTACCTCGGGCGTAGAAAATACCTTCGTCGGTGTCGGGGCAGGCTACTCCAACACCACAGGCACTTGGAACACATTCTTAGGAGAATCTGCAGGCTACTCCAACACCACAGGCTATGACAACACATTCTTAGGAGACAGGGCAGGCTACTCCAACACCACAGGCTATGACAACACATTCTTAGGAGACTGGGCAGGCTACTCCAACACCACAGGCTATGACAACACATTCTTAGGAGACAGGGCAGGCACTCTCAACCGCACAGGCAATTGGAACACATTCTTAGGAGACTATGCAGGCCTCTACAACACCACAGGTGCCGGTAATGTTTTTATCGGCTATGAAGCTGGATACAATGAAACCGGCTCCAATAAACTCTACATCGCCAATAGTGATGTTGACCCTCCGCTCATTTACGGAGATTTTAACACTGGCAATGTCGGCATCGGGACGACAAATCCGGGGGCCAGGCTGGACGTGGTCACCACAGGCGGTGACGCTGTTCGTGCGGTGAGCCCCAGCGGATCCGGCGTCTACGGCGAAACCGGAGGTCACCTATACGCCGGAGTGTATGGAAAGTCCACAAATTCAGCAAGCCCCGGTGTGTTTGGTGAAAACACTGAAGCGAATACAAGGGGTTCTCTTGGCGGACCGGATTGGGGTGTCTTTGGCTATAGTCCGAACGGCCATGGAGTCCAGGGACATAGTATCCAAGGAGCCGGCGTCTACGGCGAGAGCGCAGGTGTTCTCTACGCCGCAGTGCATGGAAAATCTACAAGTTCAGCAAGCTCCGGCACATTTGGTGAGAATACGGTCACAAACACCCGGGGTTCTCTGGGAGGACCGTCGTGGGGTGTCAAAGGCTTCAGCGCGGACGGCAGGGGCGTGGACGGCTACAGCACCAATGGATACGGTATCTACGGCGAAAGTTCCATCAATGGCTGGGCCGGATACTTTGAGGGGGGTGTCTATGTGACAGGCTATGTCTCGGCGGAATATTTCATAGACCGGACTCCTTATCCAAAGGACCTTGCAACGGCTTATGAGGCTGTAATGAGTATGGAGCGGCTTCCCGATGGTCAATACGATGAAAATAATAGAGAAGTCCAACTTGACCACTCAATGTTGAGTGATTTTGTTCGTTCCAAAGATGGCAACCGAGATTTATCTGCAACAGTGTCCTGCCATAACGAAGTCCTAAAAGACCTGATATGTAAACAACAGAAACTGGGTGAGGCACATACCTACATTGAACAGCTACAAAAGCAAAATGAGTTATTGGAAGCAAGATTAGTCAAATTGGAAGCGATGATTACCAAGGAACCATTGAAATAAGAACAAAAATTTACTGAGTTTCTACTATTACCTATTTGGTAGTCAAGAACATGATTTCTTTGCTATTTTTTACTGATAAGCTGACACTCATTACACAATTACTCACGTAAAAACAACTATGAACGACTATAAACAACACTCAAAATCATCAAAATCCCAACCAGGAGGGGACTGGGAGGGGACTGCAAGGTGAGTAGTCATTGACGCAGAATTACCGCAGAAAGGGTAAATTTGCCTATTGACAAAACTATGAATATGACTTATAGTATTACAAAATAAGAAGTTAGGCGGGCGTAATTCAGTGGTAGAATGTCAGCTTCCCAAGCTGAATGTCGTGGGTTCGAATCCCATCGCCCGCTTTTTCCTTTATTTTGCAATCGGCAGTGCCGGAGGCGGGACCTGATGCCAACGATGTTGTCCATACAGTAAGCACAACAGTTGCATTTTGAGGGTGAATTTGATATGCTATGAGTTATTGAGTGTAACATATTGAAAGTCTGGATTCCGAAATATAGGCGCAGTATGATCCAGCAGGCCCTTAGGAGATTCAGAAGCCTATGTCCTGCTTTATTATTATCGAGAGTTCTCAGTACATTTTATCCTCAAAAGAGGGCCTTATGGAGATGTGGGAATGCTGTTTGACAGAAAGAAAAAGACTCCATCAGATTGTTCAAAGGCAGATAAGCTCCCGGGGCGTTTCGGGAAATATCCCTGGCTGATATGGCTGTTTCCTGTTGTTGGCTTGGTATCGCTAATCTGGTTTTTGATCCGCGTGGTGCCGAAGCCGTCGCGGGCGACCTATCCCTGTCAACGAGCTGCTTTTCCCCTTGCCTCTGGTTTTATTATTTGGCTTTTTGGTTTAGG
>JAOUFU010000567.1 GCA_029858035.1 Phycisphaerae bacterium | reverse complement strand
CCAAAAGTATCGCCAGGGCGATTGATGACAGAAGCATTGAGCGTCCGAGTTTGACCTTCAATCGCAGCAGAACAACCAGCAGGGTCAATGCCAAAGCCATTGCAATTAGTGCATACATCTGTTAGTATTTCGTTATCCTGAAAATCTGTTTGAAAATCTTTCCATTTAGCAATGGCGAGATCTTCGTTTTTTTGTTTGGTACAAAATCTACTATTTCCTGCAGATAGCCGCAAGCAGTTTCTGATGCAAAGGATTTTGGAGGTCGTTGTCATTCTTTACAGTTGTGCTACAAAAGCATATATAAAGTGTAATTATGAAAAAGTTTATTGAAAACAAGGTGACAAAATGAATATTTGGCTGACGAAGTTTAGGAAGTACAAAAGTCCCGTTATTTGCTTTGTGATAATTTTGGGTGTCTGTGGTACACAGGCAGGTGCGAAAGAGTTGGTATCGGTGCTCTTTTCTGAGCCGCTTGAGCCGATCAGATTCGGGGCACAAGAGATCGAAAAGGCCCTGGAGGACAGGCAGTACAGGGTAACTAATAAGCCTGTAGGTGAGTCAAGGATTACTCTGGAGTTGGAATCGGGGACGCTTGGGCCGCAGTGCTATCAGATTCGCAGGGCCGGTCCGGTCCGGATACGGATAGTCGGCTCAGATGCAGTTGGATGTATGTACGGTGGACTCGAGTTGGCAGAGAAGATACGGCTGGGGGAGAATCTGGTGGACATTCGAGAGTCGCAGGCCAAGCCGGATATCCTGAAACGCGGGATTAAGTTTAATATTCCTTTAGATGCGCGGACGCCGAGCTACGATGACACGGGGGACGCGGCGCAAAACAATTATGCCGAGATGTGGAACTTTGCCTTTTGGAAAGAGTTCCTGGATGATATGGCACGCTGCCGTTATAACAATCTCACTCTTTGGAATCCTCATCCGTTCCCGTCAATTGTCAAGCTGCCGGACTATCCCGATGCCGCTCTGGAGGACGTCTGCGTGACGACGTTGAAGCCGACCTATAAATCCGGCGCATGGAGAGACCCGCAATTTGTTTCACCAGAGGTCTTGAAAAACCTTAAAGTCGTTAAGAAGATGTCTATGGATGAGAAGATTGAATACTGGCGACAGGTGATGAAATATGCGAAAGACCGGGGGATCGATATCTACTTTATAACCTGGAACGTCCTGATGAACAGTGTGGAAGGCAAATACGGCATTACCAACGCGCAGGATAATCCAAAGACCATCGCCTATCTGCGTCAATGTGTTCGTGAAACAGTTCTGACATATCCTCTTCTTGCGGGCATAGGCGTTACCGCCGGGGAGAATATGAAGAACCGAAATGACGAATATGACCGGGAGAAGTGGCTTTGGAAGACGTACGGCATGGGTATTATGGATGCAAAGAAGCGGCAGCCGGACAGGGAGGTGCGATTCATTCATCGCGTCTGGAATACGGGCCTGGGCAGGATTATGTCCGATTTTGCCGATAACTATCCGGATTCTTTCGAGGTTGGTTTCAAGTATGCAAGGGCGCACATGTACTCATCGACAAGGCCGCCTTTCTGCGAGCCGCTGCTAAAGGAAATGGAACCGTACAAAGTGAAATGCTGGTGGAATTTGCGGAACGACGACATATTCAATTTCCGCTGGGGTGACGCTGAGTACGTGCGGTCATTTCTTTCCAACCTTCCGCCGGGAGAACAAACCGCAGGTTATCACATGGGTTCGGATGGGTACGTGTGGGGAAGGGAATTCACCAGCCTTGAGCCCGAAACGCCGCGCGAGCTGGAAATCAGGAAACACTGGTATAGCTTTATGCTTTGGGGACGATTGGGATATGACCTTGATTTGGAGCAGGAGTTCTTTGAGAAGGTTTTGCTTTGGCGGTTTCCTGAAACAAAAGGTTATGATTTGTATGATACCTGGACAACGGCTTCGAAGATCATTCCACTTGTTAACCGGTTCCATTGGTGCAACTGGGATTTTATGTGGGCGGTGGAAGGATGCATGGACCAGCGAAAGGGTTTTCATACAGTGCGGGATTTCATCGAGGTACCGCCGATGCAGGACAGCGGACTCATGTCTATTCCTGAATATGTGGAAAAAAATCTCGCGGATGAACAGATCAAGGGCAAGACACCGATCCAGGTAGCTGAAGAATTGCGGAATTATGCGGGCCGGTCACTGAAACAGGCCGGATTCATTAGGCTTCAGGTAAAGCAGATGAGCAAAGAGCTTCGTCTGACGCTGTCAGATATTGAGGCAATGTCTCATCTTGGAAACTATTATGCCTCGAAAATCCTTGGCGCTGCAGAGCTTCATTTGTTTGAGAAATCGGGAAATCAGGCCAATAAGAGGCGGGCAATTCAATATCTTCTTGAAGCGCAGAAGCATTGGGAGAGTTACGCATCGGTTGCCGGTAAAATGTACAAACCTCAGCTTCTGGCCCGGACACGTTTTCTCGACTGGATGAAAATTTTAGATGATGTCAAAAAAGACGTAGAGATTGCACGTTCCAGTGAGAGCAGAAGGTAGGCGGCGGCTGGCGCGGTTTTGGTCGTTGGTAGTAGTAAAGCTTGTTAGAAAGATTCAAAATAGCTATGGGATCGAAGCGAATTTAGTTGTATACTGGATGTGGAAAAAATAGCTGCACTATTAAATACTGTCACTGGTGAAATCGTCTTGTTATGACATTTTCTTTCCAGAGAGGCCAATTATTAGGAGGATTTGCTATGTTAAGTGAGCATATCAGCAGACGCCGTTTTCTTACCGCAACAGCAACAACTGCCGCCGTCACTATTGTACCGAGCCACGTTCTGGGCGGGCCGCAGAATAAACCGCCCAGCGAGAAACTCAATATTGCCGGTATTGGTGTCGGCGGTATGGGAAAGAGCAATCTG
>JAOUFU010000088.1 GCA_029858035.1 Phycisphaerae bacterium | reverse complement strand
CTAAAAGATAAGGAAACAGATATCATTGCCGTTTCACAGGGCAGCTTCGGCAAACACGAACACCGCGTGCGGGTGGTGTGGGACAGGCATTCGCAGCCGAGGTATCGATTCTCGATTGATGACAACAGCTTCTTCCTGCGCGACATAGCGCAGAAAAAATACACATCACTGTTCGATTGTTTCTACCTGGATATCCTGCGGAAGCTGCACACTAAATATGGCGCGCGCTTCGTCCTCAACATATATTATACAACGGAAGACGGTTTTACTCTGGCCCAATTTCCCGACCGTTATAAGAGTGAGTGGCAGGACAACTCCGACTGGCTCAAGCTCGCCTTCCATGCACATTCGAACGAGCCCGCCCGGCCTTACCAGTATGCGCCGCCCTCACAATTGATTGCCGACCTGGACAAGGTGGCCGAGCAAATCCGTCGCTTCGCCGGCGAGCAGACCTATTCGCCGCCCACCGTCATCCACTGGGGAATGGTACAGTCGACAGCCCTAAAGCCCCTTTATGAACGCGGAGTTCGTGTGCTCAGCGGTTATTTTCGTCTCTACAACGGTGTCTGGGACGTAAATTATCTGCTGGATGACGTTCGTTCCGAGTATCTCTCACGCCACGATGCCCTTATGGACTTCGAAAGCGGCATAGTTTTTTCCAAAATCGACATTGTCTGCAACAGTACACCTATTGAACACATTGTACCGATACTTGAACCCCTATCTAAAGACCCCAACTGTGCCGAGATTATGGATTTGTTTACTCACGAACAATATTTTTGGAAATTCTACTCCAACTACATTCCCGACCACGCTCAGCGACTGGATGCCGCTATTCGCTGGGCGACTGAGCAGGGCTATAAACCCGTGTTCTTCCACGAGGGCTTTTTGGGCGGGCCGGTGTAAAATGTCAAAGTAAAGCTTAACAATATTAAGGAGATAAAACTGTGAAAAAGAACTTTTTCTTGAAAACCACCTTGCTGCTTTTTGTTATTTTATTAACCGGCAATATTTTTTGTCCTGCCTGCCGGGCGGCACTTAAAGCCGGCTGTGCCAAAGTCGATATTACTCCACCCGCCGGGGTTTGGCTTTCGGGTTATAGCAGCCGAAACAAACCAAGTGAGGGAATATCCGATGAACTTTACGCCAAAGCTATTGTACTTGACGACGGCCAAAACAAAACAGCCATCGTCTCGGCCGACTTACTTTGGGTCCCCTTGGAGACTACCAACGAGGTACGAGGGATTGTGAAACAAAAAATCGGCATCCCTGAAAGCAATGTCCTTGTATGTGCGACACATACCCACTTCGGGCCCAAGGTAGAGAAGATAAGAAAAGACTGGCCCGATACTCCCGCCTCTAAAGTCGACAAATCCTACGTCCAAAAGCTTACAAAAAGGATTGCTGAGTCGATAATCACCGCCGCCAAAAATACCAGGCCGGTAAAGCTCGGCGTAGTCAAAGGTGAGATTTCCGAAATCGTGTATAATCGAAGGACAAAAAGGCCCGATGGAAAAGTGGCGATGACCTTTCGGCTTCCACCTGCCGACCCGAATCTGGTTTTCGGCCCCATTGACCCGCAGGTTGCCATACTCCGAATCGAAGATACGGATAGCTCCATTTTAGGCACCATCGTCAACTATGCCTGCCATCCAGTCTGCGGAGCCACAGACAACCAGGAATTCTATTCCATATCCGCTGATTATCCCGGATACACCGCGCGGGTTGTCGAACAGATGGAGGGAGGAATCTGCCTCTTTGCGCTCGGCACAGCCGGCAATATGAATCCGGTAAGAATCGAGGGAGAGAATCATCGCTCACGGATTGGCAAGGCCCTGGGTGGAGAAGTCCTGCGACGACTTCAGTTCGTACCCACCTCTGAAGATATTGCTCTGAAAGCGCTGAAAAAACAGGTTATCCTCCCAATAAAGAAAGACCTTCCGGCTGAAAGAATGATTGACCCAAACAATCCAGAGGAAATTCTGGCAACAGAAATTCAGGTTTTAAGAATCGGGGATATTTATATTCTTGGACTGCCCGGAGAGGTCCTGGTGGAAATCGGATTGGAGATTAAGAAAAGATCCGGTATAGAAAATCTTTTTATTATATCTCTGAGCAACGACGCCTGTGGATACGTCTGTCTCAGCCAGGCCTATGACGAGGGCGGGTATGAGCCGGGCTGGGGAACGAACCTGGCCAAAGGGGCCGGTGAGATTATTATAAAAGAGGCCCTGAACCTCATAAACCAGATTAAATAAAGTCAAACAGGCTTCTTTTCAAATTGCGGCGTAAACTTTCCGGCTACGACAGCTTGTCCCTGTTCTCATAGATTTTCAATATGGCGTTCGCTATGTCATCCATATCGCCCTTGGTTCCGAGAAGCAGGTTCTGAGTGAACCACACGGCTTCTTTGCAGAGCTGGTCGTTATCGGGATAGTGGATCTCTTTGCGGTACTTATCGAGCCTTTCCTTGGTGAAACTTCTCTTGAAATTTTTGGAGTTCAAAACCGCCTCCACCAGGCCATCTCTATACTGGGGGCCGTATCCACTGCTGCAGGGGACGCCTTCGGCCCTGAGGGCGGAGAGGAATTTGTCTCTGGACAGGTTGTTAAAGCGCTCCTTCTTGTACCGGAACGGATACAAATGATATGCCGCCCTGGTTACGCCATCGTAAAATTTGGCGGGCAGAATTCCCGGGATGTCTTTGATCTTCGAGGTCAAATAGTCGGCGTTCTCATTGCGTCTTTGAGTATCTTTTTCCAGCCGTTTTATCTGCGAAAGCAGGATAGCGGCCTGGTATTCGGTCATTCTGCGATTGGTCCCCATGATGGGATAACCGCTTGTTGCTTTTACGCTTCCAAACGCCCTGCCGCAGTTATGGTAGGAGTAGCATCTGTCCATAATTTGGTCATCGTTACCGATGACGGCGCCTCCTTCGCCGCAGGGCAGGTGCTTGGAGTTCTGGAAACTGAAACAACCAAGGTCACCGACCGAGCCGCACTTTTTACCTCTCCATTCCGCCATCCAGGCCTGGCAGGCATCCTCTATGACGACGAGGTTGTGCTTTTTCGCAATAGCATTAATCCTGTCCATGTCGGCAGGCAGGCCCAGGATGTGCACGGGCAGAATGGCTCTGGTATTTTCGGTGATTCTTTCTTCGATTTTATCCGGATTTATCTGGAACGTTTCGGGGTCCGTGTCGGCAAAGACCGGCAGAGCGCAGGAACCAAAGACCACATTATACGTGGCAATGAACGTATAAGGTGAGACAATGACCTCGTCGCCGACGCCGATATCAAGCACGTGCAAAGCGGTAAGCAGAGCATTAGTACCGTTTACCGTGCAAACGCAGCGCTTCGCTCCCATTAATGCAGCGTACTGTTCTTCGAATTTTGAAACAGTACTGCCTCTGCCCCTGAACCAATTCCCGCTTCGGAGTATCGATAGAACAGATTCTTCTGCCGACTTGTCCCAGACCGGCCAGGGTGGCCAGGGTTTGGTCCTAACAGGCTTGCCGCCAAGGATTGCGGGCTTATCCGCCTTTTTGCTTACATTTCCATACGCCGGAATTGCTTTTGATGCAGCCGCGGCGAGAGTGGCCGCCGACGCTGCACTTAGAAATTGGCGCCTGTTTAAATCTTTTTTATTCATTTTTCTCCCCTTTCAAAATCACGAGATGTTTTTTCAAGTTTTCCACATGACACGTAAACTATGTATAAATACCCACATCAAGTGGTATAACGCACCGTGCCGGACTTGTCAACCACATAATTCCACTTCCTGATGTACTCGGCACCTGGCAGAAATTCGTCATGTGTCCGCCTTAGTTTTTGCGATAACACAGCTTCCATCTTTTTCTGCAATTCGCCATGCTCGCTCCTGCCGCAGAGGTTATTAATCTGGTACGGGTCTTTTTTGTTGTCGTAAAGCAGCCAGGGGCCGTTCAAGTCGCGGACGTAAGTATATTGACTTGTACGAATGCCGCGATATTCTCTGCCGCCCCGGTCTCTTCGCCACTGACCAAAAGGCGACGGGCAGCTTATCAACACAGTATCGTCTTTGGGCTTCTCGGCCCCTGTCAGAAATCCGGAGAAATCGTTTCCTTCAACAGTGCCGGGTATTTCAATGCCGCTTAAATCCAGCAGCGTGGGCATAATATCCGGCGTGTTAATCGGTACGTAAACAGTCCTGCCTTTGTCGCCGAGTTTGGCAGGATAGCGCAACAAAAACGGCACCAGGATGGACTCGTCCCAGGGCTGCTGCTTTTTCTGACCACCCTGCGAATAGAGCATGTCCCCGTGGTCGGACGTGAAGACAAGGATGGTATCGTTTTCAAGATTCGATTCTTTCAGTGTCTGAAGAATATCTGCGATGCAGTCATCAAGAGCAGCGATATGAGCATAGTAGCCAGCAAGGACCTTTCTTGTCTGAGCCTCGAACTTTTTGGGGACATTGGGCCGTAATTTGATTTGTGCTTCACTAAATTGTTTTCTATACTTCTCCGGCGCGGTGTCATAGGGCGCGTGTGGCGGGCCCCACGAAAGAAAAAGAGCGAAAGGTTTGCCGCCTGCATGCTCGCGAATGTAGCGATTGGCTTCACTGGTTTGAGCAATCGCATCATAGCCATCCCACTTGAGCTTTACGTTCTCGTCGGCGTAATAGAAGGAGTTGTTGTAGTTATGTGTACAGCCGAACGCCTTCCAGAATTTAAAGCCCTGCCGTCTTTCTTTTGGAATAAACGTGCTCCTGTCACGTCCGTCTAAATGCCATTTGCCTATATAGGCGGTTTCGAAACCGGCCTTGTTAAAGGCGTGAGCAATGGAAACGGCATCGGTATTAAGAGGCACGTCATTTAGAAAAACGCCGTGCGTGAGCGGATATCGGCCGGTCAAAAGGCTCGCACGATAGGGACAACATACGGGGCAGCCGGACACGGCGTTGCTGAAGTTGACGCTCTCTGCGGCGAGTTTATCAAGGTTCGGCGTCCTTGCATTCGTATCTCCGGCATAACCTGTGGCCTGAGCGCGCCATTGGTCTGCAAGAATAAAGACCAGATTCGGCCTTCGAGAGATATCCTTCACGCCCGAACGCGCCGCCCGGGACAATTTTGGACCAAGTGCAATCGAAACAGTCCCAATTGCGGCACGCTGTAGAAACTCCCTTCTTCCAATACGATCTTTCTTCATGGCACTTTCCACGCAGAACAACCTCCTATCGGCCTCTTCGACTTACAGGCAACACTAAGGAACCGGGTGCCTTTCTTTATAATTTCAAAAAATATTTCACTAAAACTGTCGAGGGCTTCTATACCAGTTCTTTCAGATGCTTGATACTTTTCTCGGCCTGTTCGATAGTGCCGCACTCGACGCTCAAAACAATGTCACGCGGAGCACCGGTGCATACCTCGATCACTTTTTCCCAGTCTATCACGCCTTCGCCGCAGGCACAGCCGGCGGGAGTGCCGGTGACCTTGCCCCGCTCGTCTTCGGACTGCTGTATCGAAATATCTTTGGCGTGGAGATGTACCAAATTGTCCTTGACACTTTCCAGCCACTTAATCGGGTCGTGCCCGCTCAGATAACTGTTGCCGGTGTCAAAGTTGATACCGATGGCCGGAGAATTAACAAGCTGATAAATCTTTTCCAGACCCTCGGGACTCTTGCTGTACTGCTGGTGGGGCTCAAGACCAATCATAACACCGCGGCCCTCAGCCACCGCAGCGGCTTCGGTCAGCACGTACTTCATCAAAACGTGGTCCTCTTCCTCCGTGGTCCAGGGAGGTTTCGGGCCCTCGTCAGTGTTGACAACCGGCGCACCGCATTCGGCCGCGAACCGGATTGCCTGTTTAAGGTAGTTCACGCTTATATCCGGCTTACAAAGCGTAGTGTGCGAAGACAAGCCGGACAGTTTGACGCCGGCCTTTTCACAGGCGCGCTTGACCCGGAACGGGTCGTCCAGCAGTGATACAGTCGCGTAATAACCGGCTTCGCTCATCAACTCGCGCCCCCAATGCACCCACGGCTCGATATATTCATATCCAAGCTCAGCCGCTTTCTCTACGCCTGCTTCAAACGACATATCGGCGTGTCGCACAAATTCAAGATTGACTCCAATGTAAACATTTGCCATTTCAAAACCTGCCTTTCACAAATATACAATCAGTTTTATAAGCGCCACGGACTGCGCATGGCACGTTTCAGCATCCTGTTAGCCTCATCACTATTGAGGAAACGTTCCTTTTTCGGGTCCCATTTCAGTTTTTGTTCAAGCCGAATCGCAATATCGCTTATCTGGCATATTATGTCCCCCTGGACAGCCGCATCAACGTTAGATATCGTCTCGGCCCGGCTTTTCACACAGTCCAGCAGGTTCCTGACATGGTTACCGCTATTATCAAGCCGAATCTCGTCCGGCCCAAATTCCGTCGAGAGCAGCTCCTTCGGGTGAGCGTTAATACCGGCACGGTCAACGTGTACCCATCCTTTCGTGCCCTCGAAAGCCGTTCCGTGAGACGTTGTTCGACCGTAGCGCTTTTTCCACTCATCAGGATAGGGATCGCCCGTAAAGTTCATAGTGACACCGCTGTCATAGCGGCAGACAACCTTCCAGTTCATCGCCGTATCGCATACACCATCCGGTGAAGGCCAGACACCTTTGCCTTCGATTTCCAACGGCGTCTTGACCTTGTCACCGCCACCCCAAATAGCAATATCGACAGGATGAATCCCCCAGCCGGCGATAAATCCAAGCGCATAATCGGAAATAAACCACCACAGGCTGTTAGAGCAGCGGTCCTTTGTGTAAGGTACATAGGGGGCCGGCCCAAGCCACATATTGTAATCAATCGAGTCCGGCTCAGGCACCGGCTTAGGGTCACCGCCCGAAGAGCTGCCGGGAGACCATACATTAATGGTGTGCAGTTTTCCTATCCGCTCGTTCAGGGCCAGCTCGCAAGCAAAACGGAAATTCCTTTCCGACCTTTGCTGCGTGCCGAACTGAAATTTCCTGCCATACCTGTGTACTGCTTCACGCATGGCCTGGTCCTGGGCCACAGACAGGCCCATTGGTTTTTCCATATAGACGTCTTTTCCCGATTTTACCGCCGCCAGGGACGTCAGCACATGCCAGTGGTCGGTCGTGGCCACAAGAACAACGTCGATATCGTTGCGCGCCACCAGTTCGCGATAGTCCTCGTACATCACGCAGCCGGTATCCTGATAATGCTTATTAACAAGGTCTCGCACCGCCTCGCGTCTGGGCTTCTTCAAGTCGCATATCGCCACAACACGTGCGTCCCTCTGTCCCAGGAAGTTACCCATCACCCCCGTGCCCTGCGGCCCTACACCGATACAACCCACAATGATCCGATTGCTCGCAGCAACATTCCCGGCCTTACCCAGCGCCGAAGACGGAACGAAATACGGAAAACCCACCGCGGCTGCGGACAGACCCGCCGCCCTTGTCAAAAACCGGCGACGTGATATTAGCTTCTTTTTTTTCATATTGTTTCCTCCTGTCTATCTTCTACAAGTGTCTTCTTTTGAAATTATTTTGTTTCCTGGTTTTAAGTATCTTACAGACGCCACGGGCTGCGCATCGGCCTTGTTAACATCCGGCTTGCCCGCTCATCGTTAATAAACTCTTCCTTTTCAGGATTCCATTTCAGCTTACGTCCCAGCCGCATTGCGATTTCGCTGAGCTGGCATAGTGTATCCGAACGGACCGCCACCTCAACCGGCGCCACCGTTCTTGCCCGTGTCTTAATGCAGTCCAGGAAATTTTGCTGGTGGTGATTGCTTACCGGCAGATGCACTTCATCAGGACCAATCGGCTTTTCCAAAAGCGACTTCGGACTGGCATCCGGCTTGCCGCCCAGATGCTCCTCCTTAACAAATACCCAGCCATCGGTTCCCTCAAAACGAACGCCAAGCGGATTCCTTTTCCCATCGGTAAAATTCATTGTCACGCCGTTGGCAAACTTCAGATTTACGTCCCAGCCGGTCGCGTTATCGCATGTCCCGTCCGGCGGATACTCACCGATTCCATCCACCTCCAGAGGCCCCGTAAGGTCCGTCCCGTTGCCCCACGTCGCAATATCAATCGTATGAATGCCACAGCCGGCAATCCATCCAAGGGAGTAATCGCTGATATGCCACCAGTGACTGTTGCTCACCCGGCTCGGATGATAGGGCGCCCACGGCGCAGGCCCAAGCCAGAGATCATAATCGATCGAATCAGGAACCGGCATCGCCTGAAAGTTCTCGCTTGCTATGCTGTACCGCGAAGCCACTGTAATTTTTTTGATTTTACCGACCCTGCCGCTGCGAACCATCTCGCAGGCAAAACGAGAATTCCGGCTCGACCTCTCCTGCGTACCGAACTGAAACACCCGGCCGTACCGATTGACCTCTTTGCGCAGTATTTGTCCCTCCTCAACGCTCATCCCTAACGGCTTCTCGCAATATACATCCTTGCCCGACCGCACCGCTTCCAGTGCGTGCAGCACGTGCCAGTGGTCGGTAGAAGCAACCACGACCGCGTCTATATCGCTGCGTTCACAAAGCCGGCGGAAATCAGTGTACCCGGTGCATACCTTCTTGTTGTAATGCTTATCCACCCGCTGCAGGGCCCCATCGCGATTAGGCCGCTTCACATCGCATACGGCCACAACCTGCGCATCCCGAAGATTGATAAAATTACTCAGCAATGCTCCCCCCCGGCCGCCCGTACCGATAAAACCCATAACAATTCGCCCGCTCGCAGCTACGTCGCCTGCCTTACCAAGGGCCGAGGACGAAATTATATATGGAAAACCTATCGCCCCCACAGCAGCACCTGTAGCTTTTTTCAACAAATCCCGACGCGTAATATCTTTATACTGCCGCATAACTCATCCCCTTTCCATAGAATGCTTTATCTGCATCTGTATCTGCCTGACAAAAGAATTAAAATGGACTGCCAATTGTAACCAAAACCGCAATTGGCGTCAAAAGAAAAAGTCGGAAAACAACAGGGCCGGCCGGGGTGAAAAAGACCGCTTTCGTGACTTTTTCGCAGGCAGTGATTGCTGTGTACAGGCATATTTGGGCTCGACATTATGACTTTAAATTGCTGATTATTCTGGTATACTTAATTTTCTTGTAACTGCTGCCTTATAATTTGATATGGATAAAAGCTATGGCATTACCGGTAGTAGCAATAATTGGTCGGCCGAATGTTGGCAAGAGCAGTCTCTTTAACGCGCTGGCCGGCGAGATGATAAGTATCGTCGAGCCGACAGCAGGCGTTACAAGAGACCGTGTCAGCACCTTCGTCGGAAGAAATGACAGGTACTTTGAGCTTATCGATACCGGCGGATACGGGGTAGTAGACAGTGACCAGTTAAGCGAGCATATTGAACAGCAAATCGGCACGGCGATTGAGTCGGCAAACCTCGTACTGTTTATGGTCGATATTCGCGACGGAATTGTGCCATTAGACCAAACGATAGCGCGGCTGTTGCGTAAACACGAGCTTGACGTCATAGGCGTTGCCAACAAAGCGGACAACGCGAAAATGTTTCCGTCTGCGGGTGAATTTTCAAAACTCGGCTTCGGGGAATTTCTTTGTATCTCCGTGAAGAACAATCTCAATAAAGCCGTCCTGCTCGATCAAGTCCTTGGCAGGCTCGAGAATCTTGAATCAGCCAAACCTGCCGAGCCGATTATGAAGATAGCAATAGTCGGGAAGCGAAACACCGGCAAAAGTACCCTTGTAAACGCTATGGTCGGTTCCGATAGGGTCATCGTCAGCGAGACGCCGGGCACTACCAGAGACGCTGTGGACGTGAGGTTCGAGAAAGACGGCAAAACCATCATCGTCATTGATACTGCGGGGATAAGAAAAAAGAGCAAAATAGCCGACAGTATCGAGTTTTACAGCACCGTCCGTGCGACACAGTCTATCCGCCGGGCAGACGTCGTCCTTTTTATGATGGATGCCACGCTGCCGGTTTCACAGGTCGATAAAAAACTGGCCAGATTCATCACTGATGAATACAAAAGCTGCATAATCGTTATCAACAAGTGGGACCTGGCCAAAGATTCGGCAGCGACCGGCGACTATGAGGATTATTTGACGAAGCTGCTGCCGGTTTTAAAATACGCACCGATAGCCTTTACCACCGCAACCAAAGCGAAAAATGTCCAGAGCGTTTTGGATTTGGCGGCTGATATCTTCAAGCAAACAACTACGTGGATACCCACCGCCAAGCTGAACAAGGCGTTTGAAATGATAAAGACGGAGCGTGTCAGTGGAAAACGCAAGGCCGGCTGGCCAAAGATTTACTATACCACGCAAATTGCCGTCAATCCGGTTACGATACTAATGTTTGTGAACAAGCCGGACCTTTTCGAAGAAAATTATATGCGGTTTATAAAGGGGAGGCTACAATCGATGCTGCCGATTGAGGAAGTGCCGATCAGGCTTCTGGCCCGACCGCGCAGTACTCAAAAAAAATAAGGAAAGCCGACGTAAACCAAGGTGACTTTGGCTGTTGAAAGGACTTGTTCGCAAATTTCAAAAATAATCAGGAGTGACACATGTTAGTGGCGATTCTCTTAATTGCTGTTCTTGCATTTACGTTAGCGTATACTATTTATGGACGGTTCCTGGCAAATCGTTTTGAATTGGATGACGCTCGTTCAACTCCCAGCCATACTGATTATGACGGCATTGACCGCGTTCCGGCACACAAGGCGGTCTTGCTGGGGCACCATTTTTCTTCTATAGCCGGTGCCGCCCCGATAGTCGGGCCGATTATAGCATCATTGGCCTTCGGGTGGCTGCCCGTTGTGCTGTGGATTATATTAGGCACGATTTTTATCGGGGCCGTAATTGACTTTTCCGCGCTGGTCGCCTCCATCCGGCACAATGCCCGCTCTATAGCAGAAATCGCCAGACAATATATGTCCCCTGTAGCTTATCGGCTTCTACTGGCCTTTATCTGGTTGACCCTGGTTTATGTCCTGACTGTTTTTGCCGACTTGACCGCTACGACATTCACCGATGACGGCGGCGTAGCCACCTCTTCTATAATGTTTGTCGCTCTGGCAGTTGTCTTTGGGCTGGCTATTAACAAAATGAAAATTCCTCTGCTGCGGGCATCGTTAGTATTTGTGCCTTTGGTGTTTTTGGCGGTATGGGCCGGCCAAAAATTACCGATATCTGCCGACTTGGTTCCAGAAATCATAACGGGAGAGCCGAAGAAGACATGGGCCCTCATTTTAATTTTATACTGTTTTCTTGCGTCAACCACACCCGTCTGGATACTTCTACAACCGCGCGATTATCTCTCGTCTTATTTGCTTTACGCCTCTGTTTTAAGTGGTTTTGTAGGGATAGTATTAGGAGGTTTTACCATCCAATATCCGGCTTTTACCGCCTGGAATGTTCCTCCAACAGGCACGTTATTTCCTATTTTGTTTATTACCGTCGCCTGTGGCGCATGCTCAGGCTTTCATTCGATTGTTGCTTCGGGGACTTCGTCGAAACAACTTAACAAGGAAAGCGACGGAAAGGCTATCGGCTACGGTGGGATGTTGCTCGAAGGTCTCGTCGCAGTGATAGCCCTGGCCACCGTGATTATGCTGCCAAAAGGCGACCAGCTTACCCTGAAAGCCCCGCTGGTAATCTACGGCAAGGGGATTGCGAATTTTCTGTCCGTTATCGGAAT
Source organism: Phycisphaerae bacterium (assembly GCA_029858035.1). Classification (GTDB taxonomy): domain Bacteria; phylum Planctomycetota; class Phycisphaerae; order Sedimentisphaerales; family Anaerobacaceae; genus CS2-K091. Next base: position 467 of record JAOUFU010000088.1, on the reverse strand, counting down.
TCCGGAAAAAATGGGCTTTTCATTTGGTTTGTTGGCGCTTTCGGCTTTTATTCTTACGACTTTAGACACGGCTACAAGATTAGGCCGATATATATTCGAGGAGCTTTTCAACCTTAAAGGTGCATATTCACGTTATGTTTCCACTTTTGCCACGCTTATATTGCCGGCAATGTTCGTTTTAATCAATCTCAAAGACACACAAGGTAATCTTATACCGGCGTGGAAGGCAATCTGGCCGGTTTTCGGTGCCTGCAATCAACTTCTGGCCGGCTTGGTGGCCCTGGTGATCGCGGTGTGGTTAAAAAAGACTGGCCGGAGGTTTGGATTCATTCTTGGACCGGTCTTCTTTATGAACATTGTGACTATCTGGGCACTGGTGCTTCTGCTTCGGCAATACCGGTTTTCCGCCGTCGGCGTTATCGCGGCCGTTCTGCTGTTGCTGGCTTTAGTTCTGATTGTCGAGGCTA
>JAOUFU010000087.1 GCA_029858035.1 Phycisphaerae bacterium | reverse complement strand
GGGGAGTTTGCTTGTGCCGTCTTCATTCGTTATAACGTTATTTACGACTGCTGCGAACGCGTTTCCAAGCGAGATTGCGAGGAGGTTGATCGATTGGATTAGGGACTTCATTTTCTTAGGGGCCTGTTTATATGCGAACTGAAGTGCCGTGATAGATACCATGACCTCTGCGGCGGTCAGAAAGATGTATGCAAAAAACTGCCATCCGATAGAGGGTTGGCCCCCTCTTTCGAGCTGGATTTCAATCCAAACAGGGACAAGAAAGCTGGCGGCTGTCAGGAACATGCCAATGCCAATCTTACGCAGGGGTGTCAAGGTCCACAGGCGATTGAGGGCAGGATAAATTACCCATGAGAATAACGGGATTAAGATCATGATGAGGACAGGATTTACAGACTGCATTTGAGCGGGCAGCCAATCTTTGCCAAGCCATCTGAGATTCATTTTTCCGGCCTGGAGTACCCAGGCAGACTCTGACTGGTAAAATAATGCAAAGAACATGAACACGAATAGATATATGAGGCAGATCCTGCCCAGTGTCCTGATTCCTTCTCTGTCGAGTGTCTCTCTCCAACCCGTCCTACCAGCCGGAGGGATGTGTACAAGCTTGTATCGGCCCAGCCAGTATGACACCATCGCGACAAACATGAAAACCCCGGGCACACCGAATCCTACTCTGGGGCCATACTTATCCAGCAGAATCGGACAGACAAACATTGAGATGGCAGCTCCCAAATTAATCGAAAAGTAAAACCAACGATAGACCTTCTCTATCAAGTGCTTGTTGGAGGCACCGAACTGATCTCCCACATTGGCCGAGACACAGGGCTTGACGATGCCAGAGGCCACGGCTATAACTGTCAGCCCCCCGATCAATCCCCAACGCGTGTGGTCCCATGCTAAAATGGCAAATCCCACGCAATAGAGTGCTGAGAACCAAATGATGGTCTTGAACTTGCCGAGCCAGACATCCGAAATCACGGCTCCTATAACTGCCATGAAATAAACAGCGGCAGTGAACCAGTGGAACCACGCCTTGGCGGGGCCTTCGGCCATGACGTCTGGCGTTCCGTTGGCCCCCATGAGATTTCTGGTCATGAAAACAATAAGTATGGAAGTCATGCCATAATAAGCAAAGCGCTCAGATGCCTCGTTAGTGAGAATGTAGGGTATTCCCGCAGGCATCTTTTTCGACGGGATTGGTGCGGTCAGGTACTTACTCTCAGCCATAATAAGTCATACCTCTTATTTTACCCAGTGAAATATTTTCTGTCAGTTTTTTAAACATTCGTCCTGTCGTTCCTTGTCATCATAAACGCAGTATAATACCTGCATTGCTGCTTTATATCAAAGAAGAAATGAATAGATGTTAAAAATCGCAAATCAGGTCTTACAACGGCCGGACATACAAAACGTGCTTGATTTCGATATGTACAGGTGATAATATCCCCATGAATGAATTAGATATGAAAGGAGCATAAAGCAATGAAAATTTTATCAAATCTTATTATGATGTCGGCAGTATGTGTTCTTGTTTTCGGTTGCGCACCCATTACAAAGGAACAACAGATGCAAAAGTTCGTTACAGCCCATGTTCAAAAAATCAAACCTATGGACAAGGAAACCAATCTTGCCTGGTGGGACGCGGCCATCAGCGGCAAAGCCGAGGATTATGATAAAGTCAGCAAATTGACTCTAAAGATACGCCGCGTTTACAGCGATACGGAAGAATTTGCTTTCCTTAAAGAAATGAAAGAATCCGGTCAAATTCAGGATGCGGTGCTGGCACGACAATCGGAAGTACTATACAACGCGTATTTGAGAAACCAGATTGAGCCCGAGCTGTTAAAACAAATCGTTGATTTGGGAACAGAAATTGAAAAGAACTTCAGTATTTTTCGCGGCACCATTGAGGGCAAAAAGGTCACCGATAACGAGATTAAGGAAATCCTGAAAACAGAGACGGATTCGGCCAAAAGAAAACTTGCGTGGCTGGCCAGCAAGCAGGTGGGGGTCGAGGTCGCAGAAGATATCATCCGGCTGGTCAAGCTGCGAAATAAAGCGGCCCGCAAGCTCGGCTTCGACAATTATCACACTATGTCCCTAACCACCGGTGAGCAGAACGTCGAAGAGCTGGACCGGATTTTCAATGAATTATACGAATTAACCAATAAACCGTTTGCTGATTTAAAGGCTGATTTGGACCGAATGTTGGCGGCCAAGTGCGGGATCGCCGTTACGGAGCTTATGCCCTGGCATTATCACGACCCGTTCTTTCAGGAAACCCCAATGGTATACGAGCTGGATTTAGATACCTATTATAAAGATAAAGATGTCAAAGAATTGGGAGCGAGCTTTTATGACGGCATCGGTTTGGGTGTGGAATCTGTGCTTGCCAACAGCGACTTGTACGAGCGTGAGGGCAAGAATCCCCACGCTTTTTGCACGGATATAGACAAAGAAGGTGACGTCCGTGTTCTATGTAATCTCAAGAATAATGAGTCCTGGATGGAGACTCTGCTGCACGAATTAGGCCATGCCGTTTATAATAAATACAGCGAACCAACCGTACCGTACCTGCTCAGGGAGCCGGCACACGCATTCACAACCGAAGCCATCGCGATGTTCTTCGGTCGATTGAGCCGCAATCCCGCCTGGATGCAGCAGATGTTAAAACTGTCGGACGAACAGAGAGCGGAAATCGAAAAAGTAAGCGGAAAATATATGCAGCTTAAACAGCTCATTTTTGCCCGCTGGGACCTGGTTATGTACAATTTTGAAAAGCAGCTTTATGCAAAACCCGAGCAGGACCTGAATTCCCTCTGGTGGCAGATGGTTGAGAAGTACCAGCTTGTGAAAAAACCACAGGGGCGAAATGAACCCGATTGGGCCGCCAAAATTCACTTTACTGTTGCGCCCTGCTATTATCACAACTATATGTTAGGTGAATTATTTGCCTCTCAACTGCATCACTATCTTGTACAGAACGTTCTAAAACTTGAATCGGATGACACCGTCAGCTATGTCGGTCAAAGTAAAGCCGGCGATTTTCTGACCGAGAAAGTCTTCGAAGCAGGAAATCTTTATCACTGGAACGAGATGATTGAACGGGCAACAGGTGAAAAACTGACACCGAAATACTTTGTCACACAATTTGTCAGATGATGAGCTAAATTCCATAACCGATTGGATAAGCAGTTATAATTATCTAAAGATTTTGGAAAGGTAACTAATGGATTTACAAGGACGGTCGTTACCGGAAATCACAATTAAAGCGGTTGTTTTGGGAGTCCTGCTCTCGATGATACTCGCGGCGGCAAATGCCTACCTCGGATTGTTTGCAGGCATGACGGTCTCGGCGTCGATACCGGCTGCGGTGGTCTCGATGGGGATATTAAGATTGTTTCGACGCAGCAATATCCTCGAAAATAACATCGTCCAAACCGCCGCCTCGGCCGGTGAGTCACTGGCCGCAGGCGTGATATTCACGATACCGGCACTTGTCATCCTCGGCTTCTGGGATGATTTCGGTGGTATGAACTTCGTATGGATTACTATCATCGCCGCGTTCGGCGGGCTGCTCGGCGTCCTGTTCACAATTCCCCTCAGACGCTCTCTCATCGTTGAAGGCGAGTTGCAGTTCCCCGAAGGCATCGCAACGGCCGAGGTGCTCGAGACGGGCCAGGAAGGCGGCAAGGGCGTTCGGATCATTGCAAAAGCGGCCCTGGCAGCCGCCCTTTTCAAGGTCGGAGCAAAAGGGATCGGCCTGTGGCCTGAAGTTATCGAAGGCGCCAGGGGCATAAAAAGAACACTTCTATATGGCGGCTCCAATCTCAGCCCCGCGCTTCTGTCGGTCGGATACATCGTCGGCCTCAATATCGCCGTACTCATTTTCCTCGGCGGCGCTGCAAACTGGTACGCCGCCATCCCCACCATTGCCGGCCAAAACGAATGGCCCGTGTACCAGATGACCAGTGACATTGACAATCCAGACGCATGGAACACCTTTGCGCTGGAATATAAAACCATCGATAGCAGCGCGCCGGCAGCAGAGATCGAGGAAGCGGAAAAATACAACGCAGGCGTGAAGGCCAAGCTGGGCAAACCCGTCGACGCAAAAGAATACTCGTGGCGGATATGGTCGAAGCGTACTCGATACATCGGCGTCGGGGCCATGCTAATCGGCGGCCTCTGGACAATTTTCAAAATGCGAAGATCCATCGTCAGCGGCATAACGAGCGGCCTGGAAGCCTATCGCGCCATCGGTCAGGGCCAGGGTGAAATCGAAAGAACCGAAAAAGACATGTCCATGAAATGGGTACTTATACTCATCGTTGCCTCCATTGTCCCCCTGTTCATGGTCTATCAATACTTTGTCAATAATATCACAATATCTCTGACGATGGCCGCTGTCATGCTGGTTGCAGGCTTTGTATTTTCGGCCGTCGCGGGCTACATGGCCGGGCTGGTCGGTTCCTCCAACAATCCCATCTCAGGAATAACCATCGCCACGATTCTCGTCTCCTCGCTGTTGCTGGTCCTGCTCATGGGCAAAAGCGCGGAAGGAGGCCCGGCCGCCGCGATTATCATCGGCTCGGTCGTTTGCTGCGCCGCCGCCATCGCAGGCGACAACATGCAGGACCTAAAGGCCGGCCGAATCGTCGGCGCAACACCCTGGAAACAACAGGTCATGCAAATCGTCGGGACCCTTTCCGGCGCGATAGTCATCGCACCGGTGCTTATGCTCCTCCACCAGGCTTACGGCTTCAGGGGTCAGGAAGGTGCAGGCAAAGACGCACTCGCAGCAGTCCAGGCCAATCTGATGGCTTCGGTCTCCCAGGGTGTCTTCAGAGGAAATATGCCCTGGAAATATGCCTACATCGGGATGGGTGTCGCTGCGGCGATTATTATCCTTGATCTTGTTCTTGAAGCCAGGAAGAGTTCGTTCCGTACACCGGTGCTGGCCGTGGCGATAGGTTTCTATCTGCCGCTGGAGCTGTCGGTGCCCATCTTTGCCGGCGGAATCATCCATTGGGTCATACAGCGTTTCCACAAACGGCGGGCAACACCTACCGAGCAAATCGAAAAATCCTCCCGGAACGGCCTGCTCTTTGCCTCCGGCCTTATCACAGGTGAAGCCCTGATGGGCATTATACTGGCAATCCCCATCGTAATCCTCAAGCGATATGAAATCGCGCTGCCGTATCTGGAACATGTCTACAAGCGCACCCTCCCCTATGGCGGCGTTATTGGAACGATTTTGCTGTTGGCCGTGGCCTACTGGCTCTACCGGACTGCGCGAGGAAATGCCCTTGCTGTTAAAACACCAGCCGGCTAAATCTTGGGGCTCTCTATCATCGGCACCGGCAAACTCCGCGCCTAAATGGGAGATGTTCATAACGACCAGGCCGGACACCCCGGAAAAAGATTTTTTATATAAAAACAGGTGCTTCGTCCGTTATATATATAGGCAATTGTCAGTTTCGAAACTACTTAGGCAGGCCTTAAATGCTGGAAGACAAGCTGCTTGTTATGAAATGCAAGCGCGGCAGCAAGGATGCAATGCGCCGCATCTACGAGAAATACAAGGATTATTTGCTGACGCTGGCAAGGGCCCTGCTGGGCGAGAAAGCAGCGGCTGAAGATGTTGTGCATGATGTCTTTGTTTGTTTTGCACAGTCGGTCGATAAGTTCCAGTTGACCGGAAGTCTTAAAGGTTACCTGGCAGCCTGCGTGCGCAATCTTGCCATCGACACAATACGGTTAAGGAAACAACAAGTAAAAAATCTGTACTCGGCGAATATTTCCGGATTGGATTCAGACAATCCGGAACAGCAGGCAGCCGAACGAGAGGAACTGACGCGATTGAGGCAGGCCTTGAGCCAATTGCCCTACGAGCAGCGGGAAGCAGTAGTGCTGCATCTTAAAGGTGGAATGAAATTCAAAGAATTAGCCAGGTTACAGGGTGTCTCGATGAGCACCATTCACGGGCGGTACCGCTACGGATTATATAAACTGCGGTCCTTATTAAATAATGAGATGACAAAATGAAATCGTTAAAACATGTCGAGAATTTAATAAACGATCTAAATGATACAACAAGCGCTGATATGGATAAGAGGGTCCTCAGGGACACCTTGCGGGCGATTGAGAGGTCTCAGGAAAAAACCGCATCTCCAAAAGCCAACATATTCAGAAAAATCTCCAAGACCCGGCTATACGCATCGGCAGCGGCGGCAGTGATTATCGCCGGGATATTTATCGGGATTTATTTATTTTCAAATCTCCGCCTTTCCCAAGGGGGACGCCCCTTGGCGGGTACACCTTCCGGCAGAGGCGAGCATCCGGGCAGTGGAATAGGCCGGAACAACAAAGTAACCATTGAGAAGCCGGTGAGGGTAACAGAAGCAAAAAAAACACCTGAAACAATAGTAAGAACCGAGGCTGCAAGAGTTGAGACGGAAAAAACCGAAAGCAGGCTTAGTTTGGAATTGGCGAGCATCGAGCAGATGTTCAAGGCCGGTAATGTAAACGGATTAATAGCAATGCTCTCGAAAGGTGAATTCGAAAGTAAGGTAGCTGCCGCGAACTTTCTGGCAAAGATAGGTACCTTAGAAGCGATTGAGCCTTTGGAGAAAATAAGCGAAGAGTACGGCGCATATAACAGAGACAATCCGTTTGCGAGGGCGGTTGAGAAAATTGCAAGCCGTGTTTTCGCCAAGTTAGAAGAAAGCAGCACGATAACTGAAATACCAAAAGCCGATACGACTATAGTCGCAGCCGAAAAAGTGACAGGCCCTCCCCTGATGAACACACCAACAAGAGCAGGTTTTATGGAGCGCGGCGGGTTGGAATCGGGCGAACCTTCGGCAGGACTGGTAAGGTCATTTCAAGCTGAGGCCAAAGAGGCAGCCGACGGTTATCCTGTAAAGGGATGTGGCAATGCAGCGGTGGAAGTAGTACCGGCGAGCCTGCTTCAAAATCTGGTCTTCTACTATTCATTTCACACCGGTGAAGACACAAATACTGCCGGCGACATTTCAGGAAACAACTTACACGGGCAAGTGAATGGAGCCAAATACGCACAAGATGAGGTACTCGGCGGAACGATGGCTTTTGACGGCCAGGATGATTACATAAGCATACCGGACATTTATTTGGAGGGATTTACTATTTCAGTGTGGGTGAAAGCGCCGGAACCCGGTTCGATGAATAATCGGCGAATATTTACCCTGTATGACGAAGAACACTGCTACGCGGTTGAGGGCAACACAAGAGGCGGAATATCCGTTGGCGCAGAAAAAATAGGGGCCAAAGAGACAAAAACGACAGATGTGGCAGGCGAAACCGCCACGGCAGAGACTGATACGACAGCATCCACAGGCGCCGCAGATAGTGAGAGAATATCATCAGAGTCGGAGTGGTCGAAATCAAACTGGGCCGAGGGTGCTCAGTTCAGCGACTACGACTGGCGGCTTAAATCCAACACATGGACACACATAACCGTCACTTTTGATGGCGTTACCGGCAGGATTTACCGCAATGGCAAACTGAGAGAAGAGGGTAATATACCCGCAGAGGGATTTACGGGAACGGCTTACATTGGCGGTATTGACAGGCATAACGGCGGCTTCTGGCGCGGGATGATTGACGAGGTGGCGCTTTTTAATCGCGCATTGACCGAAGATGAAGTCGGGCAGCTTTATCTTATGACCGGTGAAATGATCCCAACCGGCCCGACTTTAACTGAAGGCGCATCGGGTAATGGCTATTATTTCAATGGAGAAGGGGACTATATCGACGTTGGTACCATAACGGGCCTGGGCGCCGAGCAGACGAAAATGCTATGGATAAATATGGAAGCCTCTCCACTGACACAGGAAGTGTACCTGATTGATGAAGGCGGCAACAATAACTGGATTGAATTAATCGATTCAAACGGCAACGGGGCTCCGGAGGTCAGGGCCGGCTTTGACGGAGAGAATTACTTCGACAGCGAAGGCCAGATACTGCAAGGGTACTGGTGCCATATTGCGGTTGTCAGCAAGGCCTCCGGAGAAATTGATATTTACATAAACGGTGTATTGGACAGCTCAGCTTCGGGCTTTTCCGCCACCAACAAACCTCAAGCGATAATGATTGGAGCGGATTCGGGTACACAGGTTGCAGGTTTTAAAGGCATAATCGACGAAGTTGCGATTTTCAACAGGGCTTTGCCCGATTATGAAATTAAGCAGGTTTATCAAAATGTCGGCAGATTAAGAGGCAATGAGCCGGGGCTTGTGGGATACTGGAACTTTGACGCCGATGAAGGGGACATCGTAAAGGACAGCAGCCCATATCACAACGACGGCAAGCTGAGTGACATATAGTAATCCAGCAATTGCACTTGTTTCTGTTACTTAGTGATTTGGAGGACGTGCTTTGAAGCCATAAACAATTGACCCCAAAAAGGGACAGGTTTGGGGGCTATATACAAGGACGGAAAATCCCCCCAGTTAAATGCGGATTAATATTACTTCCGCAAAGCTTTAGCTACTTCTGCTTTGAGCTTATCCCAATCTCGTTCCTGACTGAGTAAAACCCTGCCATCGGGGCCAACCAAAATATATGCAGGTACACCACTAACGCCATAATCTTCTGCAACCTGAGAATTTAACCCTAAGCGCACCTGGGGCCAGGTTAGTCCATATTGCTCAATGTGCCTGCGAATTCTGGATTCATCGTTATCAATAGCGAGGGCAATCATTGCAAAGCCGTCGTATTGACTCAGCTCTTCGTAGAGCTTCTTAAGTCCCGGCGTGGAAGCAACGCATGGGCCGCACCATGTACCCCAGAAATACAGCAGCACGACTCTGCCGTGATAATCCTCAAGCGTAATTTCCTTGTCATCGATCGTTTTTACGCTGAACCGGGGAGCGAGTGTACCGGCCCGGGGAGGGCCCATAATTTTTCGGTCCTTAGTAACGTTTAATCTTTGAAGCATTGGTAAATTCTTTTTTAGCTGCTCCATGCCTGCATTGCTAAAATCGTTTGCAGAAACAATTCTCAAATTTCTCAGTGCCTTAAGTTTTGCAAGATGATTCAGCCCTTTTTCAGTAATATCTCCTTTGATCTGCAATCGCTGCAACCTGTCCAGATTGATTAAGTGTGAAAGTCCGGCATCAGTCATCGAAATCCAGGGGGCAAAATCTTCAAGGGCAGTTAAGCCCGCCAGATATTCCATGCCGCCATCGCTAACAGTGTCAGAGTCAAAGAATAGGTGTTTTAGCTTTGTGAGCTTACCTATAACAGTCAAATCTTCATCACGCAGCGGCATTCGTTTAACATCCAGCTCTTCAAGCTGTTTCAATCCTGCAAGGTGTGTTAATCGGGATTCATCCAACTTTAGTTGGTATAAACTTAAGTAAGTCAAAGGCAGTTCCTTAATATAAGCCAGGCCTGAACCGGTAACTTCCATATTCCTATCGCCTCGACCATTGTTCAGCAGCAACTTCCTCAGGGACTTAAGGTCAGACAAACAGCTCAGACCTTTATTTGTAATTGGAGAGTTCTGAATCCACAGCTCTTCAAGCGAATTGAGGCCTTTGATTACAGTAAGGTCTTCGTCGTTAATGCCATGTGGAAGCTGGAGATATTCAAGCGACTTAAATTCTTTCAAAGTTCGAATACCGGCCCCGGTCAATTGCATCCGGCCGATATCAAGCCGTTTGAGTCCCGTCAACCCTTTAAGTTTCGCCAGGTCCGCATCTGTAATTCCGCCAGGCAATTCAAGACTCTCAAGAGAAGTTAGTTTCGCAATGTGAGTCAGGGCTGCACCACTTAATTTCATCCTGCTGTCGCCGGAGGTACCAAGATTTAGTTCCTTCAATGCTTTTAACCTGCTAATATGCTCAATGCCTGTATCACTAATAGCTGCGTTTACCAAAAACAATCTCTCCAGCGACTTCAATTTTGCAATATGTTCAAGTCCTTCATCCGTGATGTCACTACGATTTAACCAAAGTGTGTTTATTGAGGTTGTATCAGCAAGAGAAGAAAAGCCTTTACCGGAAATACCAGTACCTTCCAGCGAAAGACACTCAAGTGAGCCTAAGTTTCTCAAATGAACCAAACCGGCATCCGTCACCTTAGTACCACCGAGGTGAAGCCTTTTAAGAGACTTAAGCCCTGCAAGATGCTTGAGACTGTCATCGGAGATTTCAGTATAACCAAGATGCAAAGCTTCCAATGACTTCAATCCGGACAAATGTACCAGCCCCGGTCCTTTGATTTGAGTTGAACTGAGCCCAAGGTATTTCAATCCGGTTAAGCCTGACAGATGTTGCAAATCGTTATCATCAATGTTACAGCGGTTCCAACTAAAGCTAACTGCCTGTATATCGTCAGGACCAAGAGCAGCTAAAGGCGAAATATTTTCTGATGCCTCCGTGCTTATATCCAATCTTACCGCTTTATCAAGTGGAACCCTAACATTGCCCTTTGCCTGTCCAACAGCTTCCCATCCCTGCCACCACAACGGATCCAACGTTCGCAGCTCACCAACATGAACCAATCCCATTGACCTGTCCTTTGGAAAATGAATAACCCGAGTTTTAGTCTGTTTGGTGAGATTTCCGGCTGAGCAGAAAGGCAGAAAAGCCGTACAAAACAGCGTTGCAATTAAAATTGTCATCTTAACTTTGCACATAAGCACATCTTATGACACTCCTTTATCCGGCTGCCTTCCTGATGTTATAATAATGTCTCAAAAGGGAATAATATAGCAATATTTATAATTCAAAGCAAGGACAATACCTGCCTCAGAATAGACAAGGATTAGATATAATTAAAAAACTATTGAGGAGTAGAACTACAAGGTGAGTAGTCATTGACGCTAAATTACCGCAGACATGGGGAAACTACATATTGAAAAACTATGGATTGGGCCGGTATTGCGGGCATGAACGGTAATTTCGTATCCACGTTGCTCAGTAAGCTTGGCTATTGACAATTTTGCAACAAATCGATAGAATCTGGTTGTGTTTAGCCGGGCACAATTTGGGAATTCGGTTTGAGAAATCCCGGCATCTTCTGTCAACCAATGGAGGTGGCTTATGGCATTGCGAACAGTGATACACATCTTAATAATAACATTGGCAATAGCACCGGCATCGGGCCAGGTTTCGGGCATTGAGGATCTGGCCAGGCTAACGCCGGGACGAACCGCGGCGCAAAACGCGCTCTGGAGCGAAAATCCGCTCAGCGCGCGGTTCAACTCATCGAAACGCGTGGTCGTGGCCGAAATAAAGGGGCCGGCGACTATCACGATGATACACTTCGCTATGCCCGCCGTGCTGAAGCTGAATCGCGACCTGCTGCTGAAGATGTACTGGGACGATGAGAGCGAGCCAAGCGTGGACTGTCCGCTGGTAGATTTCTTCTGCGACCCGGCCGGCCTTCGGGAGCAGGTGAACACATCGCTTGTGAATAAGCGGCGAGGCTTCAACGCGTATTTTCCAATGCCGTTTCGCAAGTCTGCCAAAATCGTGCTGGTCTATGATGGGCCGGTCGAGCCGGGTAATGAGCTCTGGAGAATCATGCCATGCTATAGTTATGTTATGTACCGCCAGGTGGACAGGATTGCGGAAGACCTTGGTTACTTTCATGCTCACTGGCGGCAGGAAGGGCTATTGCTTGGCAAGCGCGATTACACAGCACTGGAGGTTAAAGGTAAGGGCAAGTTCGTGGGCTGGAACGTGACGGTGCGCAGGCCCGGCCGGGCGGGATATCCGGTGGATGAAAATGAAAAGTTCTACATCGACGATGAAAAAGTCCCATCCATCGAGTTCCAGGGTATCGAAGACTCATTTGGCTTTAGCTGGGGATATCCCGAAACGGAGAACCAGTTTGCCTTAACCGGATACTTCCCATTCTTAAAAGGGGCGCTCGGTTACCGCTTCTTTGTCAACGATGCCATCAGCTTCGAGAAGTCATTGCGTGTGGATATTGGTTTCGGGGAGAATGAAAATCCAATGTTTCACAGTGAGTTCAGCAAGCCCGGCAGCACGCTGCAACTGTCAAGTGTCGTGTACTGGTATCAATTGGAGCCGCATTTACCCCTGTCTGCTATGCCCCCTGCGGCCGAACGGGCGCCCGCACCGGAAGAGCCTTTCTGGCCTGAGAAAGAAAAACTACCCACG
>JAOUFU010000086.1 GCA_029858035.1 Phycisphaerae bacterium | reverse complement strand
TATGGTAGGAATATTTTCTCTTTTGATATATTGCCATACATCCAGTTCTGTCCAGTCAAGCAAGGGATGAATTCTGATGTGTGTATTTTGTTTTGTTTTTGCCTGAAAAAAATCCCATAGCTCGGGCGGTTGGTTTTCGTAATTCCATCTGAAATCTTTGTCTCGTGGTGAAAAATGCCGTTCTTTGGCGCGAATGCCATGTTCATCACGGCGTATTGCCAGCATAATTGCGCCAAAATTATACCGGCTTACAACTTGCTTTAAGGCTTCTGTCTTAAGCAGATTGCAACAGGACAATTTATCATTATGACTTACTTCTTTTGCGGCCTTTGAAGTATTTTCCGCTACGATTAGGTCGAGGTTCCATATCCCGGTAAACTTTTCACGAAAGGTGTACATGCATTCAAACTTTTTGCCGGTGTCGATGTGGATTACAGGAAACGGGACTGTTCCCATGAAGGCTTTTCGAGACAACGCTAAAAGGACAGTGGAATCTTTCCCCATCGACCATAAGGCAGCTATTTTTTCGAAATGGCTGTAAGCTTCACGAATGATATATATGCTTCGGTTTTCAAGTTCATCGAGTCTATTCATTTTGCCGGCTCCAATTGACTCTCTTATAAGACACAGTATGTCAGCAAGTCTGTCCTGATAAAAGTAAAACAAAAGTAAATGGTGTGGCGAAGCCATATAGTTCTTTTTTGATTCACCGATACTTCGGGAGATGCGATATCACGGATGATGTTAGCGGATTGCCGGTGTTATTATTTTATTTTGAGGAGTGGACTTCATCTGCTTCCTGGCAAAAAGTTTTACAAATAGTCCATTTCCAAACTGCTCCGCCTCGACCTCTACAAAGCCTTGTGTATTCAACTTCTTTTCAAAGCCTTCATCCTTCCATAAATGCAAGGTCCATATGCGCGTATACTTGGCCAAGTTCCCATCATAGTAATCTTCATCGGAGAGATAAGCCAAGCCCTCAAAATATGCTATGTTTCGATTTGGATCGTAAATATAGTTGGGAAGATTCGAGTAATAGTTGAAACTATGATATGAGCATGCATGTGGATGAAGAATGATATCAGTTGCTGGTTCGAATTCAATAGACCTTATTGCCTTCTGATATTCCGCCTTATAAGTAGTCTGGGCGATGTTAGTCAAGTAGAATACGAGATTTGAGATGATGAACAAGGCCGTCAGAACGATTGCTGTTTTTCTGCCAATAAAAGCAAGAACATCTCTGACTCCATAAGATATAATTGTCAACAGGATGGGCACTACAAAAATCAAATAGCGTACATGATATAATGGAGTCTTGAATGAGATCAGGTATATAATCCCCAACATGAGAAGCACTAACCATGAGAGCTTTGGAGAGTACCTGGTGCTACTGCCAAACTCCAGAATAATACCACCTATGCTCAGCCAAATGGCAAATAGCCGGATGAACCTGTAAGCGAACCGGTTAAGCGCAGTTAAGCTGCTATTGTAACTTTCTGACGTGAAGAACTGGCCGTAGGTGAAAATCACATTTTTGAAGGGGTCGAATTGCAGCCAAAAACCCTCGCTCTCCATCTTTGCATACTGCTGTACTATTACTGCTAACCAGGGGAGATAACAGAGCGAAATGCAGACACAGGATACTGCTGCTCGCTTGAAGTCACCATGTCGGAAAAAAAGGCTTAGTTTGATGCGATGGGAGTCCGGATACAGGATGCCTATGAGGGTGGCGATCATTATGCCGGCCAGAACCATCGGGAAAATGTTGTGCGTATAAAGACCTAAGATAGAAAACAGAATGAAATAGAAGTATGTGTTTAACCGGGCCTTGCTGTTCATCCTGCAGGCGAAGTAAATCGCGGCAGTTGCAAATGTGGTAAGCATCGAATAGCCTCTCGTTTCTTGAGAGTATACAATGAGCAGGGGATTGATTGACGCAAACAGTGCAGTCAATAATCTGTAGGTGGGTTTGCTGAAGACGAGCGTTGAGAGTAAATAGGTGAGGTAGATCGTCAGCATACCAAAAGTCAGTGAGAGCATTCTCACCGAGATGGCGCTCTTACCGAACACATTCATCCAGAATTTAAGAAGAAATAGATGCAGGGGGGGATGCATATCATTGATAGTGATGTCAAGAATCATGTGTAGTGGCTGTGAGGCGACTTTGATCGAAAAGGACTCATCCCTCCAAATGTCCAGAAAGTCTATATGATATAGGCGAAGAGCAAAACCCAGGATGAATATGAGAATCATTAGGAGCTGGTATTTATATTTTGGTCGAAATACTCTGTTCATGTGTGGTTCGTTATGAAAAGAAAGCACGTAACTACCTTGGTTTCATTAAGCTCACCTGTATGTTATTCCTGTGCCGCGGTTGTGGTAACTATCAGTTTTAGATAATTTTTTAGCCATTTGAAGACCCGTCTCCATGGACGGTACTCTATGATAAAGTACTGATATCCTCCGTCTTCCATCACGTATTTGTAAGACTCGCTAATGAAAACCTCAAGTTCTTCGAAAGAAGGAGTGCCTTTTTCTAATACGATTAATTGAGGTTTATTTTCTTTCAAACCGTTTAACAGCTTATTATGCCCGTTTCTTTTTGTATACCGTTGATGCTCTGTAGAAATGCTGGTTGGAACCCTAATGTGTAAATATGGATATGTCCAAGCACGGTTAGTATACACATATATTTTGTCCTTTGGAATATCAGCAAAAACAGAATCTAAATTTCGCTTTAGCATATCCATTATTGTTTCTTCGTCGTTAAAAAATCGGTTGTAGTCGGCTTTGGATTTCGATCGAAGTATTGCGTAGCTCACGTAATTTTCATAATATGCGTATATCTTATAGGGAAGATTTCTGCTATTGAGTTCTTCTCCTCCATAATTTACGTTTATGGCCTCACCATGGTTAAATGTTATCAGAGCCAGATACAGGCCCAAAATGGAGATTGCACATACATTTATTTTCTTAAGGAGGGATTGTGGAGTGTGTAACTTTGTGATCCATATAGCGATAAGTAGAGAAAAACCTGGCAACACTTGAAGAAGGTAGTGGACGTAATGTCGGGATGATACGAGAGTGGATATGTATTCAAATAAGAGTATAAGGGCAACAAAGACTTCTTTTTTATCTATCTTCCTTGAGAAGAAATTAAGGCCTACTATTATTGTTCCAATCAGAAGCAATAGTAATTTCACCTTACCTGTCATTTCGAAGAATACAGCTCCGAGCCAGTTTCCCCCGGGATAACTTACATAACCAAACATGTCAATAAACATTGTTGATGCGAAATTGCCAAAATTCCCCTGGGTAAGCTCAAGGAGTGAAACACACAGTATAGGACTCAGAAATCCCAAAGCGAAAAAAGAAAGTTTTGAGATATCTTTAACGTCCGGCTTTTCGCTGATAAGCTTGGTCCTTGTAAAGATGAGAAAGACAATAAATCCTGCAAAGTCTAATACTGCGGATAGTTTGAACAGTGAAGCGAAGCCAAATAATATTCCAGATATCAGCTGTTTCCGTTTATTTTCACTGGCGGTAAAACCTAAATATAGTCCCCACACAATAAGTGGCAAAAAAAAGTTTTCTCCGTTTGCAATGTTTCCTTCAAAGAGAGGAGTGGCAAGTAAGGGAATAGCTGTAAAAAAAGCCAAAAAAGCCTTTTTAGTATCGGTCAGTTCTGTTGCAAGTCTGTAAATCCCGATTATAGTCGCGATTCCGGCAGCTAAATTGAATATGCGGACCCAAAGCATTCTATTGGTATTCCCTGCGAGCACGTAAAGCCAGTAGATCAGAGGTGGCTTATTATCCCAGATGTCTCTATACAACGTTTCGTCGTAACTTATCTCCTGTGCAATAGTAGCATAGATGCCTTCGTCTGCATACCAGTGGGGTTCTGCAAGCGAAGGAATACGCA
This sequence comes from Phycisphaerae bacterium, assembly GCA_029858035.1. GTDB lineage: Bacteria > Planctomycetota > Phycisphaerae > Sedimentisphaerales > Anaerobacaceae > CS2-K091. Next base: position 8,286 of record JAOUFU010000086.1, on the reverse strand, counting down.
GTACGATGAAAGCGAAGATTCCCAGAAGGATGAGTGGGTGGAATTCGGTCTGTTTTGCATCGATCCTTGTTTTCATAAGAGATCCATGATAAATAAAACTCCAGCCTTGATAGTTGTCAAGATAGGTACAGTATTCCTTTGAATTAAGCGAGGTCTATGATGGTGAACAAGACGCCTTTGTTCGATAGCTACCTTTGCTAATGGACGCAGCCAAACCTGCACCCCAAATGGACTCGTCCCTGAAACGGCTGTCGGAGGGCACAATATCGCCTTTCTCCCAGTGACAACCCGGCTTTTCGATACGCTTACGTGCCTTCGGAATTGCGACGATAGCCTCAGTGTTTGGACAGATTTGCCGTGATGTTGAGGTGTGGTTATCCCCATGGATGACTCGTATGTCGCTCTCCAGGGTGTCCTCTTATGGCCCGCATGGCTATCGACGAAGACGGTTACGAAGCGGCCGGTATTACCTTGTAGCCTAATCATTATCCGGATTCCCCCAAAATAGTTGCAATTCCTGCTTGACTTCAACGAGATGCGGGATGATCTTCTTTTCCTTCATGTAAGATTTACCTTTGTGGTTGTTGACCGAGGCTTTCATGCAGTACGCCCACACAGGCTTGTCCAATGTTGTTAAGACGTTCCAGCGCCAAATACGCGTTTTGCCCTTTCACAATTCAACAGGTTCTCAAAACCTAAACGCCCACTTTCCTATCTAAACACCAGTCACCCATTTTCGTTGGGATGTGTTTCAGAATTTTGGGTCATTCAAATTTAAATTCGTTAATGAACAACAGTAGTTGTATACATGAGTTCACTCCTAAGAGCGTCAGTCTCCGATTTACAATCTCGAAAAGACTGTTGAAAGTCGATTGAATGGTAAAGAAACAACAATATTCGTGTAACATCAAGCACCCAACTTAACCAGTAAAAGAAGAGTAAAACCTGATATCTTATGCTGAGTTCAGAATTATGTGGCCTCAATAAAATGAGTGCTTAGATTGATGGGTTGCTGACCGGGCTTTGCATTTGGTTTACATTTGCGGACTCAGCACAGGTCGGATACCCCCGCCTCGATTTGTTGCGGTGGCCTATCGGGCAGGTGCGGTACTGCAGGACTTGGAATTTATACAGTTTTACCCCACGAACATTTACATTTCTTTTACTTGATGTGCAATGAATTCTGTGTTATTCGCTTTTGTCATTGGTTTCTGGGAACTACAGCAGTTGAAATCCGAAGAATTTCGAGTGTCTTTCTTTACCAAAGAGGAAACTAAGGGCCCTATGCGAGTATACGTGACAACGACTTCTTTGCGTATTCTGACCGGAGTATTTGTCATGTTTTTTGTTCATGGTTTTTGTCGGGCGCAAGTCGTATGTTTGCCTGGACGAGGGCGGAATTTGAATACGCGTGCAAAAAATCCGCTATCTGTCACAATCGATTTAGCCCGGCAGAAACAGACGATTCACGGCTTTGGCGCGTCTGACTGTTGGACGGTCCAATTCGTAGGTCAGTGGCCTGTGAACAAACGTATGGCAATCGCGGATCTGTTGTTTGAGACAAGTCTGGATTCCAGGAACAATCCAAAAGGCATCGGGCTGTCTATCTGGCGCTTCAATCTTGGAGCTGGCAGCAGCCGGCGTGAGAACATTAATTCGGTCTGGCGCAGGGCCGACACCTTTTTGTCGGAGGATTTCAAGCATTATGATTGGTCTCGCCTGCCGGGCCAGCGGTGGTTTTTGAAGGCCGCAATGCAGCGGGGCGTGGGGCAGTTTGACCTTTTTGTTAATAGCCCGCCGATCCATATGACAAAGAACGGCAAGGCCTTCTGCGATGCTAATTCGGGGAGCACTAATTTGTCGGATGAGAAATTCACTGCCTTTGCTTCCTATCTGGTGGATGTTCTCAAACACTTCCACAAGGAGGAAGGGCTCACATTTGCCTACGTCAGCCCGGTCAATGAACCTGAGTGGGACTGGGAGGGTCCCGAACAGGAAGGCTGTCGGTACGATAATCCGGATATGTTTTTGCTTGTGTATATGCTATGTGCAGAGATCCGTCGGCAAGGCCTGCCTACGAGGATTTTGCTTCCTGAATCCGGTCAGATTGACTACCTGTATCAGAACAGATCCGATCGGCTCAATTATATTGACTACTTCTTTAATGTTTCTGGAGATACTAACATCCGCGAAATGCTGGGTAACAGACTTTGTGGTCACAGCTACTTCACAGATACCCCGGAAACCGGTTTGTTTGTAGAGAGAAAGCGATTGGCTGAGAAGCTTGTTCAATATCCGAATCTTGAATACTGGATGACAGAATACTGCATTCTCGGCAGCGAAGGCCATGGTCGGGATCTTGGGATCGAACCGGCGCTGCATGTGGCGAGAGTGATCCATTATGATTTGACTGTGGCTCAGGTGAGTTCCTGGCAGTGGTGGCTGGGGATTTCAGTTTATGATTATAAGGATGGTCTCGTATATGCGGACAAGAGCTTCAGGGATGGCAACTTCTATGATTCCAAAATACTATGGGCATTAGGGAACTTTAGCCGGTTCATTCGACCGGGTATGAAACGCGTGGCAGTATCGCGGTCCGATGGGGCCGGCCCCGATGATACCATAGAAGGCCTGCTCGTTTCAGCCTACTACGACAATCATCATCATAGAGTTGTGCTCGTATTTGTGAACTATCAATCACAAGATGTGCCTGTCAAGCTGCGGTTCGCCAATGCCCCACATGGGTATTTCACCAAAACGCTGATCCCTTATATCACAAGTTCAAAGGAAAACCTGACTGCTTGTAAAGAGGTCTCGTTGCAACGCGTCTTGTTGATTCCTGAACGCTCAGTAGTAACGTTTGTCACACCAGCCCTAAGTGCGGACGGCGTTACTGTGAAGGAGTGACCGAGTAGTCTGAATAATATGGTGGTGTTCATAAGTAAGCCGAGCGTCGATTGCATTCTCGAAATGGTACTGATGCCTGAAATGTGAACTAAAACGTGGAGATTCCTTTGGCCTTCATATAGCACAAGAGACGGGATCATTCTGCCAACAGCCGGCGTGAGAACACTCCTGATTCCGGTCAAGACGCCTTCTATTGGCTATAGCATTTATTCAAATTGCCTTATGTATCTAAGGATTTAGACGACCCAACCTTTAGCCCTTCCGCAATTTCTTCTATCTCAACCACCTGCTCTTCGTCAGTCAACGGGGCCACCGGGTCAGTCTCCAGCTCAGCAGGCACAAGATATTCTTCGGCACGCTCGGTCTTTACATACGCGAACGGCCAACTAAGCACAAATTCATCTACAAGGCAAATCCAACTGACACAAAACCAAAAGATAATGTACGGAATCAACAGTGGGATCAGAAGCAGATCTTCCGGTCCTGATGGGTTTTCTTCATTTCTGCTCAGGCACCACATCAATAGAGATATAATGCCAGGGGTTGTAGCGGCAAACAGCCAAAGTAGAAATGAGAGTTTTTCGTCGAAGCAGGATGTCCTGAAACCGAGGGCGGACAGTCCCCTTAAGGGAATTAATATGACGAGCAGCCCGGATATGACCGTGCAAGTTAGGCTTACGAGCACATCGATCCGCTTAAAAAGTGCTGCTTTCTTTGCCTTCAAGATGCGGGTGGCATGCATCCGCCAGACCTGCATCCACCCTCTGGTCCATCGCTTTCGTTGGATAACCAAAGACCGCAGTGATGTTGGAGCCTCCTCCCACGACTGCATTTGTGGAAGCACTGCAATCTGATATCCAGCCGAGTGAAGCTTAACAGAGAAATCGATGTCCTCTGTTAGAATATCCTCGTTAAACAATCCTAATTCGTCGAAGACCTCTCTTCGGAAAAATGCATGTCCGCCGGTAGAAGTGGAAAATCCACCCATTCGCCAGACACCGTAAATGCAGAATCGTTCAACCACGTCACGCTCAAGTGCCACAAGCCGTGTCACCAGATTCTGCGTGCGATTGATAGTTCTACACCACCCTCGTACGCACTTTACATTTGGGGCCTGCAGCTGCGCAACGGCGAGACGAACAAGATCGCTGTTCAGAGAATGGTCGGCATCAAATATGCCGATAATGTCTCCTGTGGCAAACTGCAAACCATAGTTAGTCACAGCCGCCTTTCCCCCTTTTTGGGTTATGCGCCGCACAGCTTTGATCCGGGAGTCTTGGCTGGCAAAGGCCTGAATGATCTGTTCGGTCCTGTCTGTACAGGACGATTCATATACATAAATTAATTCCAATTTGTCTGGCGGATAGTCCGTCGCTAATGCAGTAGGAATAGTTCTTTCCAGTACTGTCTCCTCATTATAAGATGGGATTATCAGTGAGACGCGAGGCAGTTCATCCGGCAGCCTGTTATATGTATCATTTTTCTTCATCGCAAAGAACGCCAGTAAATATGACCTTGCGGAACAGAAGACGATCGCTACAAATACGGCGGTTCCCAAAATCATATAGTATCTGGGAAAAACGTGACCCGGCAGTAGAAGCATCTGTAGACATACCGCCGTAATGAGAAGGTGATATGTGATATATCTAAAATTCGTTTGTTCAGTTGTCTTAAGTTCCATAGCTAATCACATCGTCCCTGAGAGTGCTTTACATCCTCATTGTAGTTCAAACGGCAAGATCAATCCTGTAGAGAATGTCCGACTCAAATCACGTTCTTTGGTGCGAATACCGTGTTCGTTGCGGTATAATGCCAGCATAATTGTGTCGAAATAGTGCTGGTTTACGATTTGTTTTAATGAATCTTTCTTGAGCAAGTTGCAATGGGACGATTTATCCATATGGCTTACTTTTCTCATAACCTTTGAAGTATTTTTCGCTACGATTAGGTCGAGGTTCCATACCATGGTCCATTTTTCGCGGGAATTTTACCTGCGTTCAAACTTTTTATAGCGGTATCGATATGGATTACAGGAAATGGAACTGTTCCTTGAAAGGCTTTTCGAGACAGCACAAAAAGGACTGTAGAGTCTGTTCTCATCGATCCTAAGGTAATTATTTTTTCGAGATAGCTGAAAGCTTTACGAACGATATATATGCTTAGGTTTTCAAGTCCATCGAGTCTGTTCATTTTACCGGCACCAATTGATTCTCTTAGAGAACACAGTATGTCATCAAGTCTATCCTGGTTAAAGTAAAACAAAAGTAAATGGTATGGCAAAACCATGTGAGTGAATTTGTGGTTTACTGATATATTTTAAGGCGGAAGCATCAATGATAATGTCAACAGATTTAGGAACATTTCTGCGGAGGCTCTTGACAGTCAGATATCATTTGCCTGCCTGACTTCGTCCTCATTTGTGGTTCATATAAAGCATAAATAAATCAACAAATATAAAAAAATTCCATCAACTTTTTTGGAGTCTGGTAGGTCTATTTATATGAGGGGAGTAGTACCACCCAGGTCACTATATGTAAAAGAGTAACATATATGGGTTCTAAAGGCTTCAGTAAGCCGGTGGTTTGCATGTTAACAATTGTTGGCAAGGATTTTGCTTTTAAAAATCCCTTTTAATAAAAGAAAAGGCAGGACAGGACGGTGTGTTCTTAAACATAGGTAACATGGGTAAGTATGGACAGATGGTGGATCGAGCAGAACAAATTGTAACGAAACAAAAAAGTAGGTTGTAGAAAAAGATATTTGTGAAGCCTGCGAGTCTTATGACATGTAGAAAACAGCGCGTAACGGCACCAGGATATGACCGAACGGCAATTGTGTATTCTGTGAGCAGGTTTTCAATCATTGGGGAAAACGCGTCAAAATAACGTTTAATTAACTTTTACTTTCAATGTGTGCTTCTACAAATTATACCGAAGGTACAATGCTGAATCATAGATAACTGTTTTACATGCGGCGTACCATACAGAGGAAGGGATTCCCGGTGATTTACCTATTGAGGTTTGAGTGTAGTATGAGCCAGCAAGTGGGTTTATATATTGACCGCAACTCTCAGAGGCAAGTCCGCCTTCATAATAATCTTGAGTCTTTGAAGATCGAGCTACACAAAGCATCAACCGTCCAGGCGGCAAAAGAAATGGTAAAAAAGCATTCCTATCATTTGATCATTATGCATTTCGATACTATGGGCAAAGAGGTGTTCAGGTTTTGTTCCTTTATACGTTCCCTTAGCAGCAGAATGATGGTGATAGTCTTGATGACGAAAGTTAAAAAACATGTTGAGGAGCAGTTGTTTGATTGTGGTGTTAACGATGTAGTAGCAGGCAAGCAAACATCAGCCCCAGTGTTGACAAAACGTATACGGGCACATCTTTGTAACAGGAGGTCATCTTGGTCCCGTATTGGGACAGTACGGCTAAAAGATACCATAATTGATTTTGATCGTAAAGAGGTTCGGCGTGATGGAAGTTGCTACCAACTACGAGGTATTTTGGCCGATTTATTGAAATACTTCCTGGATAACTCTAATCATGTTATCTCCAGAGATGAACTGCAGAAATCATATATCTGGGTTGATTCGATTTGTACACCCGCTGATGAGGGAGGCAAAACATTTGATGTTAATATAGGCAAACTGCGAAAGATTATTGAGCCTGATCCAGCCCGGCCTCAAATAATAAAATCTGTGCGTGGAATAGGATGGAAACTGACGGCGGAAGAAAAATCATCACCGAAGCTATTCTGAAAGACTGATTTGGTCAATATTGCTGAATGGCATTTATAAAACGAAAGATGGAGAAAGTAGCTGTGGAGCCAAACAGAAGCCCGGGGGTATATCGACCGTTTCAGATTACTGTGTAACACATGGTCAGAAAGTAAAATATGGAAATATTATGGAGGTTTAAGATGCGGCCAATGATCTGTATTATCGCAATTCCGGTCTTACTGATGGGTACCATGACGTTTGCGTCTGAGTCTGAGTGGCAGTATCTGGATATTGGGGATTGTCCTAAAGGAACTGCTGAATATGACAACGAAATCGGTGCGTGGGTAGTCGAAGCCAAGGGGGGGTGGCTTTGGGACAGAAAGGATTCGTTTCATTACGTCTTTGGTAAACTACACGGGGATGGTGAAGTTACCGCATGCATCGTCGGAATAGATTCCGTCCTACCAAATACTGGGGATAGGCAGACCAAGGTTGGGGTCATGATTCGTGATACGTTAGCGCCTGGATCAAAACATTCTATAGCTGCGTTGTCGCCGGGGAATGGGTTGAGGATTATCTTGGAGTACCGGGCCATAGCTGATGGCGGAACGGACCAGGCTTTTAATAGTTCTATTGAGGATGTCGACAGAGACATATATTTTTCATTTCCTTTTTGGGTCAGACTTCAGAGAAAAGGGAATTGGCTTAGAGGGTATTTCTCTAATGACAGCGTCAGATGGTTTCAGACGGGTGATGCCCAAATCATTGATATGGCGGATACAGTCTACGCTGGCTTAGCTGTAATAGCTAATCCGTCCGGCACGGCAGGTATCATCAGATTTATCGATATGACTGTCAAGCATTGGGTCGAGACGATTCCCGATGAGGAGATAGAAGCTGACCCAAAAAAGGCGGCTAAAGAAGCGTACAGAGCCTTGCTCGGGCTCGGCAATTGGAACGCCAACCAAGCGACAGTTCAGAAGCATGGCAATCTGATTGCCAGGTCACTTCTGGTGATTGCAATGGCACGGGAGATCGAAGGGTATTCCGGCAGCGATGTTTTGAGTGAGTACTATCGTATCCTGGAAAAGTTTCCCGATTCTCCGGCAGCAACCAAAGCCTTGAGCAGAATCATCTTCCTTCATGGGAAAAACGGCCTGGGTCACGCCAGGAAATGGTTGAGCAGAGAGATGCCGAGACAACGGTTAGAGGATTTCTGCCTCTATCTGTCGAAAGAATATGCGACAAAGAGTAATCAGCAGGGAGAAGATGCTCTTGAACTACTCCTTGATACTTGTGTAGTCTTGCTTGACAAACCACATTTCCTATACAAGTTGGTGAATACCATTGGGCATAGTAAAGGCAGTGACAGTTTATATAGACATCTGATCAGAAGTTGTATGGCGCAAGCCCCTAAACAAGTGAGTGCTTGTGTTATAATGAGGTGTCTGAATATGGTGGGCACTAAAGAGCAGAGACAGCAGATGGTTCAACATATAGCTTTGTGGGCTGCTATGGAGTATAAAGGTACGGACTTGGCCATATGTGCACGGACCACATTGGCCGACAATGAGTACAGTAGGAGTAATGATTATGTTCTTGCCTTGAAAGCATTCGCACCGGGAGTGTTTGGACAAGGCGGTCCTGAACCGAAG
>JAOUFU010000085.1 GCA_029858035.1 Phycisphaerae bacterium | reverse complement strand
ACACGTCAACCTGAACACCCCCAAAATCCTCTTCAACCATTGACTTCCCGCACACTGGACAATCCATTTTTTACCTCCAATTCTAAACTCTGCCTTCTTATCTTTATCCGGCTTCCGTCCCAGACTCCGCAAATCCAACACCTGATAGGCGATCCACACAATAATCAAATCCGGGATGCCCGTCAAAATAAAAAAAATCCCGCCCTCAAAATCCAGGATTCCGCCGGCGGGATATAACATACCTGCTAAAACTGTAGAACCTGCGCCTTGAAAAAACACCTAATACACTATACAAGCAGCACAATAAGCGATTTACAACTGCAGCTTAAGACAATCGTTCATAAAGCAGCAGTCGATATTGGTACATTGACCATTTGACCTGCCAAAACATGGAGTGCACCCCTCTGCTGCCTGGATAGTGTGGATTAGTTCTGCCTTTTTCAACTTACCGGGTGTTATCCCCAGTGCTTCTGCCTTCTTTCTTATTTCGGGCATACCAATACTTTTCTTTGCAACTTTGGTTGCGGCCATCATTTGTCTCCTTTTTTACTCTGCCAAATAAACCTACGGTACTGTTACTTTACCGCCAACTCACACCTCTGACTCCTCATCGCTTTGCAAATTACTACATTATATATTTCGAACATTTAGGCAAATAAGTAGAGAAAAATTATTCAAAAAATGTGATTTTCTACGAACTTTTTCTATCTTTTTACAAATTTTTACACATATTCGGCGTTATTTCCGATTGACCGGGTATTGGATTGAAGATATGGACTGAAATTGCCCGCCCCGCCGTCGAACAGCACCCCTGCGATACGAAAAACTACCTCATAATCCAGCGTTTGCTCTTGTAACTCAGCCTGGAATCTGACCTTAAAGCCGGATCACCGCTCAGCGAGTAATTTAATTCAAGCGTCTTTCTAAGGTAAACCTTGACCGCCTTTCCCGCCGCGTCTTTTGCCACGGGATGGTCAATGGCCGCCGTCTCATTACTTAAACCCGTTATAAACACTTTGATATTCTTGACTTGCTTATCAAAATCAGGCCAGATAATAGCGATGTCCTTGGCGTTATCCTCACCCTCAAGCATCTTATTACCGGCCTTGTCAAGGGCTTCAAGAAATGGGTACTTGCGCAGATGACGCCTTTTTATTCCCTCAAAAACCCCTGTTGGAGTGTTCCTGCCGGCTGGAAATATGTGGAAAGTATCCGTCATCAGCTCGCAATTCGGGAAAAAATCGACATCCTGGCCGCTCTTGTTCGTCAGCGTTACTATCGTATACCAGAAACGCAGCGATTGCCCCTTCTCCGTACGCACCACGATTTGCTGGGGATGCTCAAATGTTACATCTAACGTCCAGTCTCGCGGGCTGGGAATGATAGCCGGCTCAGGCGCTGCCAAACATACGCACGCCATTAACGCAAAAACTGACAACGTCCCATAAATAAAACCTTTCATCCTTTGCCTCTTATCAAAAAACCTGCTCGTTGTCCTTTCGAAAACTGCACCTGCAGCCGCATCCTCATCTTCATATTCTACACTAAATCCGTCCAATATCCAAGGATATTCTTTGATTTTGTGACCAACTTTCCAACTTAATCATCGGCCTCTCATCTCTCTGGTTTTCGCTTTTTTTGGCTTTTTTTTGCCCTTTCAAACCCGATTCCGGTATTCTTAATCGACTCATAAATAAGGAAAAACGTTGCCTGATAGAAATAATTGGGTTATTTTATCTCGCGACCGGATAAATTAGTGTCTCGTAAATCGTATCCCGAATGTGATACGAACGGCAAATAAACAAAAGGCAAAACCAAATGTCCGACGAACAAAAACGTTTTCGCCAGCAGATATTGCTACAGCAAATTGAGTTTTTGCTCGATACCGACGACACCCAGGCCCTCGCTCAATTGCTAAAGGACAAACGCAAGAGTGATATCTCTGAAGTCGTCGAGCTGCTCAGCAATGAGCAGAGACGAATCATCTTCGATGTCATGGACAAACCAACCGCCGCAGAAGTCCTGGAAAAGGTTGATGAAGCCACACGCGGACAACTCTTCGAGATGCTAACCGCAGGCGAGATAAAGACTATTATCTCAGAGCTGGATCTTGACGACGCCGCAGACCTCCTTGCAGAATTCCCCCGGGACAAACACGATGAGTTGCTAAAAAGCCTTGAGCCGGCAGATTCCCTGCTGATAAAAAAGCTGATGAGCTACTCCGAAGATTCCGCAGGCGGTATTATGGATCCGGTCTTAATAAGCACATCAGAAGATGCAACCGTTGCGGAAGCCGTCAACAAAATCCGCGCTTCCGAAATAGACGAGGATTTCTATTCGGTTTTTGTCGTTGATAAAAACGGTAAATTCCTCGGTGACGTTCGTATCCGTCTGCTGCTGACACGTCCCGAAAACACCAGGATAAACGACCTTATTGATCCTGACACTATCTACGTTTTCGCCGATGACGACCAAGAGAGGGTCCGCAACGTCTTCAGAGACAACGACCTGATTGTCGCCCCGGTCCTCGACAAAAACCAAAAACTCGTCGGACGAATCACCGCCGACCGAATCATCGAAGTCGCGGATGAAGAGGCCGTCGAAGACTTATACACGATGGCCGGTACCGACCCCGACGAGCTCGACAATGTCTCCGTCTTCCACGCCGCCCGAATCAGAATGACCTGGCTGCTCCCCTGCCTCATTGGCACCGCTATTACCGCTTTGGTCATTATGTTTTTCCATGGAAAATTCCACTTTGAAAATCTCGCCCGGGTCTTCACCGCCGCGATCGCCTTTGTCCCGATGATTGCCGCCATCAGCGGAAACGCCGGCCTCCAGACATCCGCTATCGTCGTCTCAGGCCTGGCCACGGGCCACCTGGCTGCATTGAAATTGAGCCAGGTCTTTAACAGGGAAGTAAGAATCGCCCTCGTCGTCGCTTTAAGCTGCGGCATAATAGGTGGATTGGTTTGCGCCTTTTTACTTAACTATAAAACACCTGAAAACTCCGTCGGAGCTATGCGTATTGTTTTTGCCTTTGCCACCGCTATGTTCTCGGCGATTATGGTCGCAACCACCCTTGGCCTGTTTCTGCCCTTTTTGTTTCGACGTATCGGCATAGACCCCGCCATAAGTTCCGGCCCGCTCGTCACAACCGCAAACGATTCTATCAGTGTGGCCATCTACATGACTCTTACGCTTATGCTCGTACACTAAGGAGATAATATTATGCAGGAGATTAATTACACCTGCCCCAAATGCGGAAACAATCGGTGTGAAGTCGGCGAGTTTCGCGCTGCCGGCGGGTTCCTCAGTAAAGTTTTCGATGTCCAGTCAAAACGATTTACAACCGTAATATGCACAAACTGTCAATACAACGAAATCTACAGGGCGTCATCCAGCATGCTCGGAAACATCTTCGATTTATTCACTAATTGAACCACCCCATACTCCAAACTAATTCTCTAATTCGCTAATTAACTAATTCAATCTACCCGACGGAGTGGCAGCCTTAAACGCAGCTTGGGGATGGTAACCTCCAAGTTAAGGCATCGTAACGCAATAGTATTATGCGCAATTTATTTTTGCGATTGGAATGAAAGCCAAGAAAAAAAATGCCCCGACAAAACATCGGGGCATTATGATTTATCATAAAATACTTTCAATATCTCAGTGGACATGATACCACTTTTTAGGCACATCATCACCTAATGTCTCCTGAATCCAGTTAACGTGTCCATCCAGCCATAAAACACCGGCTTTTCCACCGGTCCTGTATGGTTCATCAACCTTTATGGCATGCCTAAAAATCCCCCTATATGTAGGCATACGTTCAGCATTGCCTCCCGGTCGATAATGTGATAAATTCCACTGGGACTGTCTGTCATTATTATGAAACATATCTACTTCTTCCTGTTCGACTCTTGGCTCAACGTGGTCGGTACAGAAAATAAACTTATCATGTTTTAGTATCTCAGTTACCCTTATATTGCTGCCAAATGCATTGAGACCATACGCTGCCGTGTCCAATAAAAAATATTCCGAAGGATCAATACCAGCGGTCCTTATCGCCAGACCGGCAACTGATTTGTAAGCAGGACAGCCAAAAATCTTCCTGCTCTTAATTTGATTCCAATAAGCAACACCCCAGTAGGCCGGCAGTCGATCAGCCTTAATAGGAATTGTTGTGTCTTTCTCGTACCAACGCCATCCATTACACCAGTCTTCAGAAGGCATTGGGTCCTTATTTGACTGCGCTTTATATACGTCAGCCGTTACACCATCGCTGTCATTGAGGTACATCAAAACAGCCAGACCGATTTGTCTCAAATTTGACGTACACATTACGTCCTTGGCTCTGTCCTTCGCCGCCTCAAGAGCAGGCACAAGAATCGCCATCAATAACGCTATAATCGCGATTACCACCAAAAGCTCTACTAACGTAAATCCTCTTCTATCCATAGTGTTCAGTCTCCATAATTTACAGACCTTTATTTATTTAGATACACAGCTACCTGTTTTTATTATACCCAAAATATTTTTATTTACAACCGATAAATCTATAAAAACAAGTAAAAAATAGGTAAAACTTGGATTTTTAGCGTTTCCCGCCTGGTATAACTACACGCCGGCAAAGCAAAAAACCAGGCCCGGACCCGCCACCATAACAAGATTGTGGTAGGTCCCAGCCGCAACCTCTCAAAAAAAACGACGCCAATAAGCGGCCCTCTCATAATCAATTGCCCTGCCAATTATAGGGCTTTACGACAGTGGCTGGCTGGTTATGACGAAAAAATCAGAATAATTGTTCACGCATCAACCTTGACAATCCGCGGCAAATCTATATAATATAGTGTGTAAGACCTTGGTTTTACAAACGTTAGAGTAATACATACTGCATAAGGCGCCTGTTCCTGCGTCGCAGTCAGTGATTACAAGGAAAAAGTCAGAAAGGTTCAACCACAGCCTCGACAGATTAGCACCGATTTACTTCAATAAAGACCTTAAGGTTGACACTGATTATGGCCGGAGAAAAACCTATTACTAAGCACAGGAATTCACAAAATGGCCCGGAATTAAACAAGTACTTCCGGGTCGCTATCAAAACTCAGGCAAACGACCTGCACCTAAAAGTCGGGCAGCCCCCAAAATTAAGACTATACGGAAGACTAAAAGACACCACAGGGGAAATATTGACCGAAGCCAGAATGGAGCAGCTCGTCTTCGAGATTCTAACTCCGGCCCAGAAGCAGATTTTCCTCGAACACGGAACCCTCGACTTCGCCCACGAAATAGGGGAGGAAGACCGGTTCAGAATCAATATCTTCCGTCAGAGAGGATTCATTTCTCTTGCTGCAAGACGCGTCAGCGCGAATGTTCCTCCCTTTCAAGAGCTGCACCTGCCAAAAACACTGGAAACGATATGTGACAGGGCCCAGGGCCTTGTGCTCGTCGTAGGTCCGACAGGGTGCGGTAAAACAACTACTATTGCTTCAATGATAAACTATATCAACCATACTCGATCATGCCACATTGTAACTGTCGAAGACCCTATCGAATATCTCTTTGTGGATGCAAAGGCCATCGTTTCGCAAAGGGAAATAGGAATCGACGTAAAGGACTTTGAGGATGCATTAAGATACCTCATGAGGCAGGACCCGGACGTCGTCTTCGTCGGCGAAATGCGGGATGCAAGGACCGTCACTGCAGGAATGAGGGCCGCAGAAACCGGACACCTTGTCTTCGGTACAATGCACTCGGCAAATGCCTCACAGGCTATTCATCGGCTTTTGGACCTGTTTCCCCAGGAAGAAAGAAACCTTACAAGACAAACTCTAAGCCTGGCCTTGACAGCTATCATCAGTCAGATACTGCTGCCGTGCATCAAGGAAGAGATTGACAGAATACCCGCCCTGGAAATCCTGCTGGCAAATCCCGCCGTCAGAAAACTCATCTCTGATGAACGTGAAGCTGATTTGCCAAGCGTTATAAGAAGCTGTCAACAGGAAGGAATGCAGGACCTTACGGATAACCTTTGCAAACTGGTCAAAGACGGGTCTATAGACCCGAAGGACGCATACAACTACGCACCAAACAAGGACGAACTAAAAATGGCGCTTAAGGGCATCAGAACAAGTACCAGCGGCATCTTATGAGGGCCCTATACGTAAAGCGAAAATGTAAAACCAAAACCTTCACTTACGGGTTTTAGATTATTGGGATTTTTTATGCCGGATTTTCTTCTAAGTTCCGCCGAATATACAGGCTATATTTCCATAATTAAATTCCTCGTCTTTTTGGTATTGTTTTTTCTATGGCTCCCGATCGTTAGCTGGGTCTATAACGATGCTAAGGCTGTGGGGACAAAAGAGGTCCAATGGACGGCTGTCCTTCTCGCCACAGGAGCTTCCGCGGTAATAATCTTCCTATTTATACCTGTTTTTCTTATCGGCGCCCTCATCTATGCCGTAGCTGTAGCAACGGCTTCTCTTGTTTATGTAAAGCACCGAAATTCCAGGGTCATGGATTACGCCCGCGTCCTGACCGCCGAACATATAAAAAGCCTCTTCGCAGGTAAAGAAAAGGAGCTCGATGAGCTAAAAGGATTTCAGTTTGTTACTGCAAACAACAACGAAGTCCCTCTGCCTCAGGCACAAACACCCGAATTTTTCGGGTATAAATCGGCATACGAAATTCTGACCGATGCTGCATGGAGAAGGGCAAGCGATATTATATTTTCGCCCGCTTCACAAAACTACAGTGTTACTTACTACGTTGATGGAGCAGCATTGAAACAGCCCCCAATTGCAAGGGGACAAATGGAATATTCTATAAACCTGCTCAAGAACCTCGCTGATTTGGACACTAAGGAAAAAAGAAAGCCCCAGCAAGGTATGTTCAAAATCCGCCGGGGAAAAAATGACACAGAATGGGAATTAACAACCGCAGGCTCTACCGCAGGTGAGCAGATCAGACTAAAAAAAATAATTCAGCAGTCCGCTTCAAGGTTGACGGACATCGGCCTGATGCCGGAACAGCTCGAACAGCTAAATACATTGCGAGGCCTCAAACAGGGACTCTTTATCATTACAGGCCCCCCCAAAACAGGAGTAACAACTACATTTTATGCTCTATTGAGAAATCATGATGCCTTCATTAACAGTATAAACACAATTGAAAGACGCCCTACTGCTGAGCTGCCGAATATCACTCAAAACGCTTTCACCCTCAGCGACACCGGAACATCAACTTATGCGAATAAGCTGCAGGAAATAATCAGAATGGGGCCCGATATCGTCGGCGTCGCCGACTGCCAGGACACCAAAACCGCGCAATCCGTCTGCCTGGCAGCCAAAGATGGAAAAATCATGTATACCACACTGACGGCTGACAGCGTCGTAAAGGCGGTCGGAAGATGGTTAAAATTAGTCGTTGACAGAAATCTTGCCGCACAGACGCTGCTGGGTATATGTAACCAGCGACTGATTAGAAAGCTCTGCGATGAATGCAAGCAGGCTTATGCTCCCAACAAAGAGCTTCTCAGAAAATTTAACATACCCGCTGACAAGGTACAGGCCCTTTACCGAACTGGAAAAGTCATCATTGGAAAACGAGGAAAAGAAATGACATGCGACCAGTGCCAGGGCACCGGGTATGTCGGAAGGACGGGGATTTTTGAAATTATCTCGATAAACGACCAGTTAAGAAAAACAATGATACAATCGAAATCGCTCTCCGAAATCGGCGCTCAATTCAGAGCTACTAAAATGCTCTATCTGCAGGAGCAGGCGCTGAGAAAAGTCATTAATGGAACAACTTCAATAAATGAAATGATTAGGGTGCTTTCTCCCCAAACAAAGCCAAAGGCCAAATAACCCGGATATGGCGCGTGACTTGACCATCGTCTCGCGCATCACGAAAGGATGGGGACATTGTTATGGTCACATTAGTTGTAGTCTTAATAGTGTCGGGCTGTGCTGCCTTTCAGTATCTAAAAGGTACGTTCGTCAGGGCTTTTGCCACCTTTATAGTTACTATTTGCGCTTCTATCATTGCCTTCAGCTTCTTCGAGGTCCTGGCGGCTCTCTTAATCGGTGGCCCCGATTCGAGCCTCAAATTCATACCGCCCCCCTGGATGCAGACCCTTGTATTTCTACTCCTGTTCCTTTTCTCTTTCGCTATCCTGCAAACACTCGCTCAGTACTTCACTCGTCAGGAGGTCAATTTGGGACTTTGGCCCGAGCACTTCGGACGCGTCTTCTTTGGAATCCTCTCCGGCCTTGTCCTATCCAGTTTCTTGATTACGGCCGCGGCCATGGCACCTTTACCAAACAACTATCCCTACCAGCGATTTGACCGAAACTACCCCGATGCCTGGCGGCCAAATAAAATCCTGTTCAATACCGACGCCCTCGCTTCTGGATTGTTCGGCACAATAAGTAACGGCAGCCTCAGCGGAAATAGAAGCTTTGCAGCTCTGCACCCGGATTTCCTCGACCAGCTCTTCCTGAATCGACACGGCATCGACAACGACGTACCCACTATCACAAGGGAACAGGCGATAACCGTACCCGCAAAAAATGCCGCTTGGCACGCCCCCGAAGACATAAAGGATTCGCAGGGCAATCCCATCCCGCCCCAGACCGGCTACAGCCTCATGTTAATCCGCGTCGGTTTAAAGAAAAGTGCTGCAACAGAAGCTGGCAAATTCACACTTTCGCAGTTAAGGCTCATTTGCAAACAGCAAACAGCCGCAACAAATCCCTTCGCCGGAAAGGGACAAAACGTTTACCCCATCGGATATATGATTGCCAAGGACACGCTCCAGGTTAAAAAATTAAGTGACCTGATAAAAGTGACCCGCGAGGATTTCGCAGGTAACGAAAGGGAAAAATGGATTGACTTTGCCTTTTACGTCCCCACCGGTTCCGCCCCCGTAATTCTACAGTTCAAGCTCAACAGCATCGTCCAGGTACCCCCGCTCGTAACAACCGAACAGGCGCCGACGCCAATACCGTTCATTCCCTCGTCCACCGACCCCCAGGACACCACAAAACAAGGAGACAATTCTCGGCCACAAACATCAAATCGACCAAATCAGCAAAATAATACGGAGGGAGGTGGACTCACCCCTCTCACCAGGACACTCGTTGCCCCCCCGCTCGACGATTACAAATAAACTTACCCCTTGTTACAAACTCTGAATACAAATGCCTCGCCCGGGACAATTGATATGCCCTCCTCAACACAAGACTTGTTACGCCGGCCCTTCTTCGCTGTCGTTTCTAAACAGGCCGACGATCTTCCAATCAAAAAATGCTTTAAGTCTATTCCATCTTACAACAAACTCTCAGCAGCTTGCAACCAACGCTTCAACATCCAGTTCCATCAGATGCTCAAGATAGGTGTTCAGCTCATCCTCGGTAAAATTGGCGAGAAATTCCGGCTTGGCGCCTCGGTTAATCTCACAGATGCAATCGATTATTTCCCTTTTGCTCATAATGGCATCCTTCAAAACTTCTAATAAAGCTGCGTCCCCAACCTAACCACTATCGACAGGCTGAACTTTTTTTCTTTAGCCGCCCGATTGCAACCAAACCTAACGCCCTATAACATAAACCACTACATAATAGGCTGCGCCTCCCTTCGAACACAACATATAGCTCAACCCGACGCCCAGCCGTACCCCTCTTTTTAATGTCCAATAAAATCATCGACAAAGACGGCAAATCAATACAAAAAAATCACTCTTTTTTTTTATTTAATCTCCAATTTACCGAAGTTTTGTTTCACCAGCCTGCCCGAATCCCTGTATGTTTTAGACAGGGACCCGGGGATCCGGCGTTTTTCCCTTCATCATTCGAAATTCCTTGCCTGCCCCGAGGTTAACTATGGGGGGTCGATATTCGATATTACTTACTAAGCCGAACTAATCTCCAAAAATAATCAATCATCAATTATCCTTAATCATTGATATGGCTTGTCCCTGCCTGTTTGGGGGGCAGGGAACCGGAAATTATAGCAAAGTGTTATCTCACCGGGGAGAATGTCCCCCCAATCTCATCCTCTGTCATCTTGAGCGAAACGAAGGATCCGGCCGCCGAATAAAATCAACCCCAGATCTCTGATTCCGTGCAGGGCCTGCCCTGAGCGAAGCCGTATGGGTAGGGACCTTTCTCTCGAATATTTAATTTTTGCTTTGTATTTTGGCAGGAGACTCGATATTCTATTTCAGATAAGAATTAGCTGCATAGTTGAGTGCCCTGATATGTGAAATCCCGGTTCGTATTGAGGGAGGAAAATGGTATTGAAAGTCAAATGCTCGGAGTGCGGCAAGGACTTTACTCCCACCGACGAGCAGAAGAAGTTCATTGAAGAATCCAAGTCCAGGGGTATGGAGCTAATCATCTTCGAATGCGGCAGCTGTCACCGCAGCACATTCTATAACCCACAGACCGGCAGGCCGCCGCCTGATATGAAGGGAGTCGTCTATCGGTGTCCGGTTTCGCAATGTTCTGGAAAAGTCTCTTATATAAAATACGAAGAGGGGCCGTTCTGGGGTTGCGACGAGTGCGGCTCAATGTGGTATGACAAAGAAAATCTCCTGAAGGAAATTGATGCCATCGTAAATCGTTTCACGTATCGGCGTAAGTGCTACAAGAAAGTTAGGGGCAAATGGGAGCCTGCCGATTCGCCTGTTGAACCGGACGACTATTATGAAATGGTTGCCGAAGAGCCGGACGATGGGACAAAGGATTTCGTCCGGGGATGAAATACCATTTATACATCACCCTTACTGCCTTCCTGTCAATCTAACCCACTGTCATCCTGAGCGAAGTCCCCGTTCTTGCTTTCGCATCTGTGCCTGCGTCACAACAGGTGCAGGTTAGAAAGCACGGAGACGAAGTCGAAGGATCTGGCCATCGTATTGATGAAACCACCCCGCATTTAGCCATTCACTCATTTACGCATCCACTCTTTTACGCATACACTCATGTACCCATTTACTCTTCCACCGGCCCCACCGGACCCCAGTTAAATATCAGCATGCCTTGTTCTGCGAATGACGGTATAGACAACCTGCCCTCGGCCCTCAAATCCTTATCAATCCAGCAGGTAATAAAAGCCACATTCTTAATGCCGCCCTCCCCGCTCAAGTCCTTCAATTCAAATATACCCTGCGTAATCACGTAAAGCTTCGACCTGTCCTTTCCGTTTTCATCCTCATATACCTTCAAAGGGGCATAATTGCCAAAGAACATATTCATCTCTCTCCTGCCCGGGGATTTGGGCTTAATTGCCTGATAGCGCTTACCCATAATTTGAAATTCCCCGCTCCACGACGCCCGGACGTCGCCGTCATCGCACACCTCCATTTCTATCCGGCCGTATTTATCTTCACCCGCGTACACCACGGCACTGTAGTTAAGAAGATTGGTAAACTGCGGCTGAGACCGAAAAGGCGGCCGCCGGCCGCCCATATCATAACCATCAAGCGCACCGCGAATGAACAAATGCCCCTCCTCCCACGGATAAGCGTTAGGATCGGAATACCGGTCTTTAGCCGTTCCCTGGAAGCAGGCGAACGGACTACTCACCATATTGATCCAAATAAAAAGACCAATCAGTATTGTAACACCTACCATCAGAATCATAAGCCCGGAAAAACCCGAACGCTTCCGGTTTGTTACTTCTCGAAAATAGCTCGAATTCATAATAGTACCTCCATATTCAAATCACTTCGTGCAGTCCAACATCACTTTCGAATCGGGCCGGCTAATTTATGCCTTGAATTTTGTCGTGGCACTCTTTGCATACAATAAGTTTTCTTTCAATAATACATGAAGTCTCAGTCGGCCGTATTAACCTGCCGCAAAAAACGCATCTCTCCGATTTATACCCCTCTTTCAGATAACCTTCCATAGCATTTTCTTCTTCTACCGCCTCCCGGCGCTGGGGATGAAAGATAGCATCACTTGCGTCACTAAAGCCTGTTGCAAATATAACACAGATTGAAAAGGTCAGTGCCCAGTAGAGTTCAAACACAAAATAGCAAATCCCAAAGATACCCACGATAATGATAAGGCCGAAGAAGACTTCCGGAATAGTGGCCTTTTCATCCGATATATTTTTTTCGCTAAAGGCACCAAGCAAAAGGACACAATTGATAATGTTCCATATCGGCAATACGAAGAATATGCCGGAAGCGCCGGCCGACTTATCCATTATATACATGCT
>JAOUFU010000565.1 GCA_029858035.1 Phycisphaerae bacterium | reverse complement strand
TGAATTGGCTTTGTTTTCCTAATTGACCAAGTGTCCATTTGGTCATAATTCTTTGTTAATACATTAGTTACGTTAAACTTGACTTTTTGGAAATTGGCTTTGTTTTGCATAAAAAGTTTATTTTTTCGTACGTAATCTTTCGTACTTCGTATAGCGTAGATTAAATGGATTTTTAGCCACAAAAATGCACAAAAGGCAACAAAAAGTGACCAAAGAAGTACTTTATCTGGTAGTTTCAAATTCTAAATCCTAATATCTAAGCTCTAAACAAATCCTAATTACCTAAATAACAATTTTCAAAACCCTGGCTATTCGCCAGAAAATGGGTTTTTATGTGTATCTGCTGATACTAAGACTTGGACCTGCTGGCCCCCGGACCTTGCTGCGCTGCAGCTTATAGACATGCAATCTGAAATGTCTATTTTTCGTCGCCTACTGGCGGTTTACGTTTGCCTGCTGGCAAACATATAAGTATATTAACAGAATTCCAAACATAAGACAAGAAAAAAATGAAAAAAAGTGCTTTTTTTGGCCAGCCCGGTGCGCCGTGACAGGCAAGGGGGGAGGACAGAGACATGGCGTTAAAATGGGCAAGTATATAGGTGACTATCCTTAGTTTCCAGCGACAAAAATTCCTTGACGGATTTGGGATTTGGGGTATTTTGGGGGCAGAACTTAGAGAAAGCAACTGGGGCGGTCGATAGTATTACATTTCCTGGATAATCCTCTTAAATGGTTCTAATGAAGAGTGGTCAAAATTCCAAGCCTTTTCGCGCGAAGCTAATCCGATAGGCAAACCGGCATAATCTTTTTTACACGCTAAAAAGCAATGAAGTTTGCTTTTGTGATTACGAGGAAGTTGCTCCCCTTTGGCCTTTGCACATTCTAAATAGGCATCCACACATTCCAATAAAGGATCACTTTCGACTGTCAAAAGACAGAGGTCTTCTAATCGACCACTTGGGTATTCGGGGCCTGGAAAAATCATAAATGCAGTTTTCAACGAAGAATCTTGTGTGTACTCAAAAGGTTTTTTAGGTACCGGTATCTTTGCCTGTCTCATAGAATTTTGAATGCTGTCTATTGCAGCTTTAGCATCAGTTTCGGCGTCACGTGCTACTACTATGGTTTTAACATTGTCGTAAGATTCGTCATTAGCTAACAATTTGAGAAAATTAGTTAGCTCCGTAATGCCTCCAAAGTCCATTACTTGAAAGTCTATCTCAGGCCGGAAGTGTCTACTTGCCCATACAAGAAATAACTCGGCGTCTCGGCCTTCAGCAAGTAGAAGTTTTTTGTGAATTATCGTTTCCGGTTCGGGCAAATTATCTGACCTCCAGATTTGTTTTCATTGCAGTGCCGATCATCTCATAATTTGAAAGTTTGGCAGATACTTCTTCGCCTTTTCGGTTGAGGCGGATATATCTGAAGTCCTCGGGTATTTCAGAAAGACCTTCGTGTGCTGCCTGTAGGCATTCGTAGCTGTGAGTTGTGGTGATAAGCTGACAATCATATTTACGCAGGGCTTTGCCCAAAGCCTCCCATACCTTTGGTAAAACAGAATAGTGAAGACCGTTTTCTATTTCATCAAGAAGAATGATGCGGTTAGGTGAATATGTGATAGCAACTATAAGAGCCAGAAGTTTTTCCATGCCTTCACCCATAAAATTGATTGGAAGAGTACGCTTGTGGCCTTTGAGTTTGCCATGAACAAGTGAGTTTGGTCCTTCTGTGATGATTTTGAGGTTTTCAAGACGAGGCTCAATTATCCTGAGAAATTCAACAGCTTCATTTTCTCGATTTTGTTTCGCTAAATTGCTGAATTGCTTTGCAATTTCACTTGGTTGGTTGTGCTCTTTACTTGGCAAAAAACTGGCCAACTGTAGTGGAATTTTAGCAGGTTTTGTTTGAGTTAAAACAGTAGGCCGGTTTTGGTTATTGGGATCACAGAAATGATGTAGAATGATTTTTTCGCCTGATTTGGCAGCATATTCAATTTCCACAGCTACAGTGGTAAGTTCCTCATCTGTAGATATTTGCTGTTCTTCGGTTTGGACCGTCATTGAAGGTGGAGGTGTAAATTCTCGATTAAACCGAACTGTTATTTGTTCAGGGTTGCCATTTTTAGTTAAAGAAACAAGGATTTCCCTATCCTTAGTATAATCGCAAAATATAGGGCTCCATATAGCTTCTGTCGTTAGAGTAATTTGTTTAATTCCGCGCCGACTATATTGATTTAGAACCATGCCTGGATTGCGTTGATCCAGGAAAAGAAAAATAGCTTCTAACAGAGCGGTTTTGCCTACGTTGTTACGGCCTGAAATTAGTGTTATCCGGCCAAGTTCGGGAACGGTTAGGCTTTTGAAGCATTTGAAATTTCTAATCAGAACATCTGTTATCATTTTAATGTGTCCTTTGAAACTAAGGTGTTTCCAACGCTCTTCTGCGTATAATATAAGGCCAAAAGTGGATTCTGCGTGATTTACTAAGGTTTGTCAAATCTTTTTCCAGCAACGTTTTCGAATGATACATGTTATTCTTCAGAGAGTAAAGAGGACGCAGATCCTGCTCTTTCAGACCTTTTGAACACAGTTCATAGATGGGAAATGCGTACTTTTAAATGGTTGGACATATCATTGTAGTCAGTGGCAGGCAATCGCCTTCGGCGGAATATCAGTTTTAGGTTGCCAGTTGCCGGTTGCCTTTCATAAATGATTATTGATAAATGATTATTGATTATTGTTGGAGATTGCCGCGTCGGCCTTCGGCCTCCTCGCAATGACCCCCAAATAAATTTGGGGGCTAAACACAAAAGCAAACCCGCCCATCCTCCTTCGACGAGTCTTCGGCTGACAGGCAAGTGGCGGGGCTAAGCATTATTTGAGATTGGGTATCATGCCCGCCAGGGGCGTGGTCTGTTC
>JAOUFU010000564.1 GCA_029858035.1 Phycisphaerae bacterium | reverse complement strand
TTGGCCGCCTCGGTTTGAAACCGGCTCATCGTCCTCTCCAAAACCGCCAGGGCCCACGAACGCTCAAACAGCTTTTCCGGTGACAGCTCATGGGCTGGCTCAAGTGCATACTGATTTTCCGCGTTTTCAAAGTTCAGCGAAAGCACTTTGCGCCCCCCGCCGCGCTTTTTGGCACGGGCGCGGTCACGCTCATTGGCCAAAAAGTACTTCAGTGCAATCAGCAGAAACGTGCGAAATTTACCCTGCTTCGGGTCGGCCAGACGAAGGCCGTGCTTCTCCAACAACTCTGCGAAGAAAGCCTGTGTATACTCCTCGGCCTGGTTATTGTTATACCCATGTCGACGAAGATACGCATAAAGCGGAAACCAGTATATTTGGCACAGTGTACCCATTGCCTCTTTGTAGCGTGGAGATGAAGACTTCCCCGCCGCACGAACTACGCTCCAGTGCGTGGTCGCAAACCGGCCCCTGCCGTCTCGGTCCCGGCTCTTGGTATTATTTCCCGGCATCTAAAATCTCACCTCAGTAAAGCTGCTTCACATAATTCCTTCGCAACCAAAATGACGCTTACAAATTGGCTATTGTATTAGGAACTTGTCTATCTCTTTCGCTGCTTTCATCCCGTCCGCAACGGCCGAAACCACCGTCGATGCCCCTCTTACAAGGTCACCGCCGGCAAAGACGCCCGGTCTGGAGGTTGCTAAAGAATCTTGTGTTTGAATAAGGCCGTTTTCTAATTCCACACCCGGCAGAATTTCACTTATTTCCTTTGTGGAACTCTGGCCTATTGCCTCCACCACGACATCCATATCAAGGTCATAAGCACTCGACTCTAAGGGCAGTGGCCTGCGCCTGCCTGTATCATCCGGCTCACCTAATTTCGTGGGACATACTTTAATGCCGGTCAGCTTTCCATCTTTACTGTTTATATCCAGCAGTTGCGTCAATATTAGAAAATGCACGCCTTGCCTTATCGCCTCGTCGCGCTCGGCGCTCCAGGCCGGCATCTCCTTAAAAGACCGGCGATATATTACGTAGACATCTTGGGCGCCGAGCTGGACGGCAGTAATTGCCGCGTCCATAGCGGTATTGCCCCCGCCGTTTACTGCTACCTGTTTGCCCGTTAAGTCAGGTTTCTTGTCGGACTTGGCTGTTAACAGGAATTCCAGTGCGTTCCACAGACCATCGACATTTTTATCGCTGATGCCGGCTGATTTCGGCAGGCCCATACCGATAAAGGCCGCGTCAAATCCTTCCGCCATAATCGTGTCCAGATTGAACTCGGCTTTTAATTCTTTGCCAAAACGTTTTGAAAACCTCTCTTGGGGTACATCGGTGAACACCGCGACAATTTCATTTTTCAGCGAATCACTTTGTCTTTCTTCCGGAATTACCGATTCTATCATTCCCCCAAGTTCGGTGCCCTTATCAAAGACCGTTACAGTGTGGCCCGCTTCCAGCAGCACCGCCGCACAAGCCAGACCTGCCGGCCCGGCGCCGATTACAGCGATATTTTTACCCGTCCAATTTTCCGGTATGCGAAGTTTCGACCAGCCGTTTTTATTTGCCTGCTCGGCCAGATACCTTTGTATATCGGCAATCGGCAAAGCCCCGTCACCGATAAACTTCTGCAAACAGCTCCCCTCGCATTGCTGCTCGACCGGGCACAGCCACGCACAGACCTCCGCAAACACATTCGCCTCTCTTAGAACTTGGTATGCAGCCTCATCTTCACCATCCAGGAACAGGCTGATAAATTTCGGTATGTCAACGCCCGCGGGACACCCCAACCTGCACGTCGGTTCCTGGCACTTCCGGCACTCCGATGCAAGCCGCACAAGATTCTCGCGGTCGCTCATTCTCCCGTGCGCAAATATCGGCCCATAAACTTCATTATCGCGCACCACGCAGCCCGTCATCCCCCGGTCGCGCATTATCTGCGTGCACGCGCTGCAGCTAACGCAAACCTTTTCCGCAAACATCCGCCCCTTTGTGATAATATCCTTGGCATAATCAGGATACGCAAACCCCATCCGCCCGACACCGACGATAGTAGCCAGCCCGTTCGCCTTGCTTGCCGCGCCCACGTTCGCCAAAAGCGTCCTCAGCCAGCTATAGCCCGTCCCCACAACCGCAATGTCGTCGAATTCCTTTTGGATTTCCCCCACCAGCTCGACAAGCCTGCTCACACCCGCCAGCGGATGTTCCGGCTCTTCGTACCCGCCCACTATCGGCTCATTGAAGGGCCTTCCAATATGCGGATTGTAATAGGGATTTGCCACAGTGATATTAATCAGCTTTACGCCGCGCTCTCGCAAAAGGGATATCAGCTTCTTCGGCTCGGTCAAATCCGCCCTGGTATAATCATCTTTATCAACACCCCATCCGTAAGGATAGGGAATTGCATCGTAAATACCTATCCGGATTGTAATCGGCTTGTCTTCGCCGAGTTCCCTGCGAATCTTATCGATAACTTCGAGGACAAATCTGGTGCGGTTTTCAAATGGACCGCCGTACTTGCCTTCTCTGTTATGGCAGGCGAACAGCTCATTAATCAAATAGCCGTGACATGATTTAATATCTACCGCATCGAAACCTGCTTCGAACGCAATCCTGGCCGCCTCGATGTAAGAGTCCTGAAGCTTATCGAGGTACTCATCCGTCACGAGAGGCCAATCGTCGGGTATCTTACTTTTTGCGTTTGGATTCGGCTCTTGCTGTGGCACCAGCGCATCGCGATAAGGGTCTCGCTGTAGGATCATTGGCCCTCCATCGCCTCCCGGCCTGCTGTATCTGCCCGAATGTGTCAACTGCGCCACAATCACGGGTCTATGCCCCGGCCCCATACTCTCAGCCGCCACCTGACGCATCATCGAAATCATCTCGCCGAAGCTGTCTTTGCTTTTTTCATTAAGCCACAACTGA
>JAOUFU010000084.1 GCA_029858035.1 Phycisphaerae bacterium | reverse complement strand
TGAACGTGAACGCGAGAACCAGAAGCAGTATATTTGTGATTATCTTCATTTTCTAATCTCCGAAAAAAACATTAATTTAAAAGGACATAACCTCAAATATAGGCTCAGCCCGATTGGCTGTTATTTTAACATATACTATAGCATTATTACAACCAGAAATATTAATTTCAAGCGGTACAGACCCCGGAGGAGAAACTTCTAATTTACCGTTTCTCGGCTTTGGGAACCTGGCAATCTGAAAATCCTTCGGCAAAGTCGTCCATATCCTGACGTCCGCGGCAGTCGTCGCATAACTGTATGCCGCCATAAACAGAGAGGCCATCGAAGAAGCAGAAGAGTCTTGTTTCTCAAGGGCATATTGCGCAATGGCTTTTGCGGTTGCTGATATAATAGCTTTTGTTAAAATACCCTTAAAATCTTTACTGAACTCCGTTTGGACAACCCTGTCCATGTCTGAGACCAAACAAGTCTTATAATCTTTGCCATCAACTTCTGCAACCAGATACGGATATGCCCTGCCTCTGAATTCCAACTCCGGCAGAGCAATTCCAATATATTTAACTTTATCTGTTGCGACGAACAAGGGAATATCCATCCTGAATTCTTTTTTTACAGGTCCCAGGCCATTCTCAAATATCAGCCATATTGTATCGTCCAATTTACCTTTCCCATCAAGTACATTCTCAGTAATTCTGAGGTCTTGAGCTATATAGGCATTATCCCCGACCATACCATAGGATTCTTTGAGCAAATCCACTGCTTTAGAGTGGTCACCAATTAGGTTAAAAAAAATACCTGCCAGGTAGGTCGCAAAAGGATTAACAAAATCAGGATATGCTTCGAAATTATATAGATTGGGATACTTTTGAGCTAATAGTTCCTGTGTTTTGGGATTTTCAACATTTGATTTCGAAAATTCGTCTTGTTGCTGCTTCTGTTCCAATTCGGCCTGGAGTTTATGTATTTCTTCACTGAATTTCTCTTTTGCACGTCTTTGTCTGTCAAGAGCACGATTAAATTCCACTCTGGCCAGGTCAAACTTCTTTTCAGCCATAAAGTTCAAGGCCTTGTAAACGTTGACCATTACGCCATCATACTCTTCGCCCCTGTAAGGTATTATGTTTTCGTTTACAATAGTAGAGCCGATACCATCCGCAAGCCTGGACTGTTCGTCGTAATACTTAAGCATGTCCTCAGCCTTGTCGAAGGTCTCGGTGCTTTTAGTATATTCTTGTTGAATTCTTTCAACCGTTCCAAGCTGTAAGGCCCAGAGTAAATCCTCGCCTTTGGGATTTTTATTTTTACTTATCTTTTTCCGGGCAAAAAGGGCTGAATTCTCGTAGTCAAATCTTTCAAAATGACCATTAAAAGCAGCTAAGTGGCCCTTTGGAGCGTTACAACCTGTAAAAAAAGACAGACTTAAAAGGGCTAAAATTACAAATACGCTAAGATTCTTAAATCTAACTCCGCTCATCATTATCTCTAAATGAGACCAGCAACCTTTGATTCCGTACATCGAAGAGTATCAAGTGTGATTATATTACCACGAAAACTATAACCGACGAGAATTGTTCCATTTTTGACAGTTGTTTTAACTTTTTCCAACTTTCACACTTCAAACCTCGTAACAAAGAACACAATCAATAATGAGCAAAACATACACTTTCCGCTATCTTACAAATTTGCATTGGCTCGTCAACCTTTTTTGCCTTTTTCTATCATATCACGCATTACAAACTGAGCCGCCTTGATTGTTCTCGTTTTTCCCGGTTGCTTGTGGTGTTAAGTATAATTACACAGGCAAAGCAATAAGAGTCTAAGGAAAAAAAAGGCTAAAGGTGGTATCCCTTAGCCTTTCTATAAAATATCCACCTCTCAAGTAAGGGGGGTGGCTTCAGGCAAATTCGGCGATTAGTTTAGACGGGATTATAGATAATCTCTACATCCTTTGGATGTCTGCGAGGCCGATTCGGCCATTTCAATTCGTCAAACAAAAACTCTGTTGCCTGTCGTATCATCACAGCCGGCATAGATGGGCTCATTTCAAACGAACCAATTACCTCATTATCGTATTTGCACAAACCGTTAAACAGGTATTCCCAATTTTCACGTGCCATTCCGCCCTGCAGGCCGGGCCGCTCGTGGTCGTCCTTATGACCGTAATTATCAGTCAGGTGCAAATACACAACTCTCTGGGCCAAATCATCCACATACTGCTTGAAAGAGAATTCCCGGTCAAGATTGGCATAGCCAGTATCGAGGCAATACCAAAGCGATTCAAATTTTCTTCCGACGTCTTTTAGTGTCTGTAAGCTGCCTGTTTCGAGGCACAGTTTGACGTTATTATCCTCGGCCAGTTTGACTACCTCTGCGGCGAAATCCACGTTATCAAGCTCCGAGCCATCGCGAATGCCCAAACTGAGCAAATCGGTCACAATATTTGCATCGAGCAGCTTTGCACACTCGATTTGCTCATTCCACTCCTCCAATGTCGGCCCGTCACTACGAGAACGCATTGAGATCAGCATATCCCTCGTAGCTTCCACAAGCCTGGGCCAATTACGCCTCTCGTAACGGCACTCATTCTGGCCTTTTATATTCGGCCACAACTCCACACCGAAGCCTAACGAGTGCAGAAAAAGGCATTCCTGCTCGAAGGAGAGGTTGTTCTCGCGCCACCAAAATATCATTGTTGAAACAGCATATCTAATTCGCATCATTAAGTCTCCGTACGCCCATCAGAAGCTTTGGCGGCTGGCCAACCCTGCCGGAAAATTCCAGCCTAAACACTATTATCGAGTAAAAACACACGTATATTCACTATTTGTTGAAAAATCCGACATTTTTTCGGCCATTGTCCCTGAGTCCGGATAGAACCAAGCTCATCAAAGCCGACATCGTCCAATAAAAACGTAACATCCGTCACTGATTAAAAAAATTAAAACTTGTTGAAATTTCTATTGCAATATACCGCTCATACTGTTAGAATTCGGGATTGCTGGTATCTGGAGAACTGTAAGTTATGAAAAAGGATATACATCCAAAATACGATAAGGTAGTGGTCCATTGCGGCTGCGGCAACACCTTCGAGACCCGCAGTACCATCAAAGAAATCCACGCCGAAATTTGTTCAATGTGCCATCCGTTCTATACGGGCAAGCAAAAATATGTCGACACCGCCGGCCGAATAGAGCGATTCCAGAAGAAATACGGCAAAGATTACATCAAAGCCGCCCAAACACCTAAAAAAGACAAACAGCGATAGCTGCCCTTAGCGAGATAATAGCGTTTTAGCATGTTACTTTTAGCGCGCGGTCTATATATGCTATTCGCTATTTTTCTTTCAGAGGACTGTATTTATGGCTGAAAAAAATGATAGTCTGCTGGCAAAACTCGATGAAATCGAGGAACGCTACAGCGAAATCGAAAAGCAGATTACAGACCCGGCAATTGCCACGTACTCTGCCAGGCTAATATCACTATCTAAAGAGCAAGGCAAACTCAAAACAATAGTCACAAAATATCGAGAGTACAAAAAAACAGTCGCAGGCATTGAAGACGCCGAGCAGATAATAAAGGACAGCACAGTTGACGAAGATTTCAGAGACCTGGCGAAAGAAGAGATTCAACAGCTTGAAGATAAAAAGAACCCCCTGCTTGAAGAAATCGCAAACAGCCTGATAATGGCCGACGAGATATCCGCAAATTCGGTCATAATGGAAATTCGCGCAGGCACCGGCGGCGAAGAGGCGGCGTTGTTTGCGCGGGATTTATACAATATGTATACCAGATATGCCGACGGCCGCAAATGGAAGGTCGAAAATTTAAGCTTCAGCACAACTGAAAAAAACGGTTTCCGCGAAGTAATATTCGGCATCAAAGGCCCCGGCGTATGGTCCGAGCTTGTCTATGAGGGAGGCGGACACCGCGTCCAGCGCGTACCCCAGACCGAATCGCAGGGAAGGATTCACACATCCGCCGCAACCGTCGCAGTATTGCCTGAACCGGAAGAAGTAGATATCCAGATAAATCCTGACGACGTAGTCGAACACGTCAGCAGAGCCAGCGGACCCGGGGGACAAAATGTTAATAAAGTCAGCAGCGCCGTTAAACTTGAGCATATCCCAACGGGAATTACTGTTAATATGCAGGACGAACAAAGCCAGCATAAAAACCGCGCCAAGGCATGGCGAATATTAAGAAGCAGGATTTACGAAGAGGAAGAGAAGAAAAAAAGGGCCGAGCGCGATTCCCAGCGCAAGACTATGATCGGCTCAGGCGACAGGTCCGACAAAATCAGGACGTATAATTACCCACAGAATCGGCTGACCGACCATAGAATCAACTTGTCGCTCTACAACCTCGATAAGATAATGAACGGCGATATGGGCGAGATTGTTGCAGCACTGAAGGATTACGACAGACAGCAAAGGCTCAAAAATATTTGAGTCCGACAGAAAACTAAAAGACCTTTAAGGAATATCTCGTAAATCGTGAAGCGTATCTCCTGCGAGATACGAGAAGCGAAATACGAGATACGGGATGCGAGATGATAGTCGTTGTTACCGGAATGGTTGGTATTGACAAAAAAAGCTACCTTCAAGATGTCTGTCAATTCGCCGCCGAGAGACAAAAGAATGTGCTTTTATGTAATGTCGGCGATATGATGTATGCCGAAGCACCTGATGTCCCGCCCGGTAAAATCCTCGACATTCCAATGAAAAGGCTAAGCTCACTTCGCCGCAGTGTCTTCAAAGACATCATCGCAAAAGCCGAAAAAGCTACAGACCTGATCGTCAACACTCATGCAACCTTTCGCTGGCGTCACGGCCTGTTCCCAGCCGTGGACTTCGACCAGATGAGGCAGCTCGGCACCGACATGTATATCTGCCTTATTGACGGTATCACCGCCTTACACACCCGGCTCATCGATGAACACTCCACAGAACACTGTCTGAAAGATTTGATTGTCTGGCGGGAAGAAGAAATTATCGGGACAGAAATGCTTTGCAAAGGCATCGACGAGAGAATCCCTTTTTATTGCCTTGCCCGAGGCGCCGAAGAGGAAACCACAGACACATTCTATAAGCTCGTTTTTGAGCGGAACAGTAAAAAAGCCTACCTGAGTTTTCCGATGACCCACGTCGGCGATATGGAGAATGTTAAAAAAGAAATTTCCGAATTCCGCCGATTGATGAAACAATTCCTTATCTGCTTCGACCCTGCCGACCTGGAAGAATCCTATCTGCCGCACTACGCGCTGCAGGCAAGCCGCAAGGGACTGGATTTCATTGAGGTAACCGCTCTGGGGCAAACAATCCGTTTGGATTTGAACGAAGTTCAGCAGATTGAACGTGACATTAACAGCCAGATATACGCCCGCGATTTTCTGTTGATTGAGCAGTCGGACATGATAATCAGCTTCATTCCGACTCTACCTGACGGCCGGGCAGCCATATCCAGCGGGGTTGAAAGGGAACTCCAACACGCCCACGAATCAGCTAAAGAGGTATACGTCATCTGGACAGCAAAAAAGAGCCCTTCGGTGTTTGTTACACAAACCGCAACAAAAGTCTTCAACAATCTGTCAAATGCAGTAGAATTCTTCAAAAAGAAAGGATATATCAAAATTGACCATCAGGGATGAAAAGGTGTTGGCCGGCTGTATCGACCATACATTGCTCAGTGCCACCGCAACAAGCGAGCAAATCAAACAGCTATGCGAAGAGGCAAAAACCTACGGATTTCATACTGTATCAGTCAATCCGCGATGGGTGGCTTTAGCGGCTGAAGAATTACACAGCTCAAAAGTCGCTGTCGGCGGCGTGGTGAGCTTGCCGCTCGGCGCCGATTCAACCAAAATCAAAGTCGCTCAGGCCAGAGAAGCCATTTTCGCCGGCGCCGATGAGATTGATATGGTCGCCGATTTGGCCTCGATAATCGAGGGCAATTCCCCGTACTTGTCCAATCAACTGCAGGCATTGCTGGCACTTTGCCGGTCGTTCAGGCCCGCGGTCCTGCTGAAAGTGATAATCGAATCCGCTGCCCTGAACAGGGAGCAGAAGATATTCGCCTGCCAGATTGCAGACAAATGCGGAGTTGACTTCGTAAAGACGAGTACAGGAATGAACCCGGCCGGCGGAGCAACAGTTGAGGACATAAAACTGATGAAAGAATTCGCGCCACACTGTAAAATAAAGGCAGCCGGCGGAATCAGGACAGCAAAGCAGGCTATTGAAATGCTGGAAGCAGGTGCAGACAGAATCGGAACTTCGTCAAGCGTGCAAATTATAAATGAGTTCAAAGAACAACAATAATAATATAGGTGAAGAATTTGTCAGTGAGCCAATCAAGCCGGTCGCAGGTACGTTTGAGCCGGGCGCAATGACCAGAGGTGAGCCGGGACTGCCGGGACGATTTATCTGGAGAGATAAAGAGTACGCAGTTGCCGATGTGCTTGAGGTCTGGAAGGAATTGGGGCCCTGTAAAAGCGGAGGCCCTGAGAAGTATTTACGTAAACACTGGTTCAGAATAAGAACTGTTAACGGCCTGATAATGACAATATATTTTGAGCGGCAGCCAAGGGCAAAAAGCCAGAACAAAACGAGATGGTGGTTATATACCGTCATCGGAAAGGAAGAAGATGAGTAATATGACAGCTGTTTGTGGTTTGCTGTCTGTAATTACCTGACCGCATATCGGTGCAAATCCAATCCTATATGACAAAAATACAAGATTCACAAAGAGAACGCTTTACTAAACCGGCAAAGTCTAACAGGACCGTAGTCTTAAAGACACTTACTACTGCCGAAAGGAGAATTCCTTGCAGATTATACTGTAAACAAATCCGCAAACCTATAAACCTGCCGGTTCTAAGCGAAACATTTGCCGCACTGAAACATCCATCAATTCTCGGCGCTAATTCAGCAAAAAAAGATGCGGACCGATTTAGCTACTGGGCGGTCGACCCGAAAGAAGTATTTGAATTCCGGGCCGGACAAAACGATCCTTTCACAAAACTACAAAAAGCCCTGGACAAATACAAACTGGAAGGCCAGATTCTTTGCTGCGCTCAGAATGACAGAGGAAATGATGATGAGCTGCCGAAGGGGATTTTCCGCGGGGGATGGGTGGGGTATTTTAGTTACGAACTCGGCCGATATATCGAGAAGCTGCCGGAGACCACCATCGACGACTTACAAATGCCGCTGATTCGACTGTGTTTCTACGACCGTTTTATCGCCTATGACCATCTCGAAGATACCTGCTGGCTGATCGCCTTACAGATGCCGAACGATTCGGAAAAGCCACAGAAAAAAATAGCTACTCTGGAAAAATTACTAACCGATTCTGAGAAACTACACATTCCACCGCCCCTGCCTGCTGATATCGAAAATATTGATTTCTCACAGATTCGATGCAATATGAGCAGGGAGTATTACCTCGATGAATTCGAGAAGATAAAACGCTATATTTATGATGGCGATGTTTACCAAATCAACTTCTCGCAGCGATTTGAATGTGACTATAAAGCCCGCCCGATAGCCCTTTTTCACTGGCAAAACCATTATAATCCCAGTCCATACGCAGCCTATATCGACGCCGGCAATTTCCACATAGTAAGCGCTTCGCCTGAGATGTTTATAACAATCGAAGACGGCATTATCAGCACCAAGCCGATTAAAGGCACCCGGCCGCGAGTCGATGAAACAGGACAGGGCAGGCAAATCAACGCTAAAAATTTCGATGAGCTGGTCCAAAGTGAAAAAGAGCAGGCCGAGCTCAATATGATAGTCGACCTGGAGCGCAACGATATCGCCCGAATCTGCGAACCCGGGACCAGAAAGGTCACCCAGCCAAGGACCATTGAAACGTATCCGACTGTCTTTCACGCTGTGGCTACGGTGGCCGGGCGGCTCCGAAAAGAAATATCATTCTGCGATATTCTAAAGGCGATGTTTCCCGGTGGCTCGATTACCGGCGCCCCAAAGATACGCTCAATGGAGATTATCGACGAGACCGAGCCGACGGCCAGAGGAGTCTATACCGGCAGCATCGGATACATCGGCTTGGATTGCAGCGTCTCACTTAACATAGCCATCAGGACAATTATTATTAAGGGATATACGGCTTTTGCCCAGACCGGCGGCGGAATCGTCGCTGACTCCGACCCCCAAGCCGAATGGAACGAAACCCTCACAAAAGCAAGAGCACTCCTGGCAGGAATAAAAAGCGTCATGCGTTGTGCGTGATGCGTATTGAATAAGATATACGAGATACAAGTTGAGATATTGGAAAAGGTATTCCTGAATGACAAGTTAGTCGATATCGACAAGGCCGGCATATCGGTTACTGACAGCGGATTGTTGTACGGGGCCGGTCTTTTCGAGACGATGCGAAGCTATAACGGCGTGGTCTTTTCGCTCAGAGACCATCTGGACCGGTTGTTTTTCAGCGCCAACGCCCTATCGATAAAGCCGCCTCACAGAAAATTTATCACCGAAGCCATTTATAAAGTCCTCAAGGCAAATAAATTAACCGATGCCCGCCTGCGCCTGACACTTACCGGCGGACCGATGGCCGAATCGGAAGAGCAGCGTCGCCCAACACTGCTTATTACTGCAATAAAAATCCAACCTTACCCGGCCGAATATTATAAAAAAGGCGTTCTGGTCGTGCTGTGCCCATTCAGGCAAAATCCCTTTATGCCGACTTGTAGACACAAAACCACAAGCTATTTCTCGCGCATAATGGCCCTGAAATGGGCACACCAAAGAAAGGCCGCCGAGACGCTTTGGTTTACCGTAGACAATCGTCTGGCCGAGGGCTGCATAAGCAATGTGTTCCTCGTCAAAGATTCGGTGCTTTACACTCCGCCGATTGAAACACCGGTACTTGCAGGGGTGGCGAGGAAGACTGTCTGCCAGATCGCCCTGAAAAATTCCATAAAATTGGTTGAAAAAAACCTCTATATAGACGATTGTTTAGCCGCCGACGAGGCCTTTCTGACGAATGTAATTATGCAGATTATGCCGATAAGCAGGATAGAGAAGCACGCAGTAGGCAACGGTAAGGTCGGGGCGATGACTAAAAAGTTGCAAAAAAGCTTCAAAGAACTCATTAAAACCGAATGCAGGTAAAGAAAATGAAGATCAAAGATATTGCCGCAGCGATTGAAAAAATAGTGCATCTGAAGCTGGCACAGGACTGGGACAATGTGGGATTGTTAATCGGTAATCCACAGGCCAACGTGAACAACATCCTGCTGGCAATCGATATTACACAAAACGTTGTCGCCGAGGCAAAAAGATTAAAAACCGACCTGATTATAAGCTATCATCCCGTCATTTGGGACGGCCTGAAACAAATCACCGCTGATGGATCTGCCGGTGCCGTCTATAATTTGATAAAAGCAGGGATTGCAGTTTTTTCGATACATACCGCTTTGGATGTTGCCATAGGCGGAGTAAACGACGGCCTTGCAGAGATTGTTGGTATTCGGGACGCTGAACCTATCGGCGATTACGTCGACAACCCAACCGGCGACAATTACAAACTCGTTGTCTTTGTTCCTATCGAATCGGCAGCCAAAATCTCAAACGCCGTCTTCGCCGCCGGCGCAGGCGCGATAGGCAATTACAGAAATTGCAGCTTCGGCGCCGAGGGCACGGGCACGTTTTTGCCCCTGAAAGGCGCAAAACCGGCTATCGGCAAAAAAGGAAAGCTGGAAAAAGTGCCGGAGATAAGATTTGAGACGATTGTGCCCGCTGGGAAACTGGCCGATTGTATTGCAGCGATGAAAAAGGCACATCCTTACGAGACACCTGCCTTCGATGTCCTTAAGCTCTACGATACACAGAGTAAATTCGGCCTTGGCAGAATCGGGAAAGTAGCCCCGCCGGTAAGGATAAAGCAGATTATCGGTAAAATAAATAAATATACCGGTGCAAAAGCTGTCGGTATAGTCGGAGACGAAAAGCGGTTAGTAAAAACCGCTGCGGTCTGCGCCGGCTCTTGCGGCAAAATAATCAATTCCGTCATCGCCGCCAAAGCCGATTGTTACGTCACCGGCGAACTGAAACATCACCAGGCATTAGCCGCACAAGAGGCGGGCCTGACCTGCATTTGTTTGAGCCATACCGTCTCCGAGCGGTTCATATTAAAGAAATTCGCCAAACAGTTGCAAAAGCAGATAAAACAGGTAACAATTAAGATAAGCAAAAAGGATGCCGATCCATTCAAATGGAAAGAACTATGACAAAAGAGCACGAAGATAACACACCAACTCAAGAGGATACACAGGAACAAACTCAATTTTCTCACGAAGCCGAGCCGGCACTCGAGTCGGTGGTTGAGGCCGTTTTGTTTACCAGCGACGAGCCTCTCTCACCAAATCGGTTGGCTGATATTGTCGGAACATCTGTAAAACACATCCGGCAGCACATCAAAGATCTAAACGATAAATACCAGGCCAACAACCACGCCTTTAGAATAGAGGAAATTGCCGGGGGATACCAAATACTTACCTTAAGCAGCTTCAATCCCTGGTTAAAAAAGCTGCTTCGCGTCCGCAGCGACAGTAAACTAAGTCCCGCCTCCCTGGAGACGCTCGCGATAATCGCCTACAAACAGCCGGTCATCCGCGCCGACATAGAGGCCATCAGGGGCGTCGCGGTCGGCGAGGTAGTACGCTCTCTAATGTACAAGGGGCTGGTCAAGATAGTCGGCCGGGCCGAGATATTAGGAAGACCGATGCTTTATGGGACAACGAAGAAGTTCCTCGAAGTCTTCGGCCTGAACACACTTAAAGACCTGCCTAAAATCGAAGAGCTAAAAAAGCCACCTTCCTGACAGGACTCTTGTTGACCATTGATTCTGTTGTTGGAATCCAAAATATCCTTTCTTGGTTAGGATTATGCGATGGGCACTAAGTATCGAAACCACAAATCATGCTCTACCGGGCAGGGCAATCACAATTGGGTAATTACCCGCCGGTTCTTTCTAAAAGCATCTGCGGCAACACTGGCCGGCCTGGTCGTCGCGCCGCTTTCCTGTACTCAGAAGACAACACTCGGCCGCAGGCAAGGCACGGCGAGATTTGGCATAGTCACCGACAGCCACTACGCCGACGCCGATACTGTCGGCTCACGATACTACCGACACTCGCTCGATAAATTGACCGAATGTGCCGAACTGATGAACGACCAAAAAGTCGATTTTCTTGTCGAGCTCGGCGATTTCAAGGACCAGAACAATCCCCCCGTCGAACAAAAGACTATTACATACCTGCGGGCCGTCGAGAAAGTATTCCAAAATTTTAAGGGCCCAACATACCATGTCCTCGGCAACCATGACATGGACAGCATCTCAAAAGAACAATTTCTAACTAATGTAGAAAACACCAGCATAGCCCCGTCGAAAAGCTATTATTCCTTCGATTTCAACGGCGCGCACTTTGTCGTTCTGGACGCCAACTACAAAGCGGGCGGCACCGACTACGACCACGGCAACTTTGACTGGACCGACGCGAACATCCCACCCGCAGAGCTAAACTGGCTCAGGCAGGACCTTGCCGCCGCACGCGGGCCCACTATTGTCTTTATTCACCAACTACTCGATGGCACCGGCTCGGTGTATGTCAACAATGCAGCAGACATCCGGCAGATTCTCGGGCAATCGGGCAATATTCTGGCCGTCTTCCAGGGACATCATCACGAGGGAAGCTACAGTTATATCGAGGGGATTCACTACTACACATTGAAGGCAATGGTGGAAGGTCCCGGTCAAGAAAACAACTCATACGCTATCGTTGAAATCCTGCCTGACCGCGACATTGTCCCAATCGTAGTTGGAGGTTTGAATGGCCACTCCAGTTCTCATAATTTACGCCACCTTTGATTTTCCGTCAATTCTTTCTTCTTCAGCCAAATCACGAAGCTCCGCTTCAAGCATCCATAACTGCTGATAGCCCATAA
Source organism: Phycisphaerae bacterium (assembly GCA_029858035.1). Lineage (GTDB taxonomy): Bacteria > Planctomycetota > Phycisphaerae > Sedimentisphaerales > Anaerobacaceae > CS2-K091. The sequence continues at coordinate 347 of JAOUFU010000084.1, read as the reverse complement.
TACGCTTGAACCGCTGCTCCATATCCAAAAGCGAAGCGGCTACCCATCGGACAACCATCCCATGATCCTGCCAATTCTTCACACGATGCGTGCGGCTGCGGACACCACTGTTCGGAGACTCAATCACATTAGTCGAGCCGAGACAACGACGCAGTGTCTTCGGAAGACCAAGCTTATTGATAGTAAACATCTCGTCAATGCCCTCAAGAAGACTGCTCGCCGCAGACGGATACTCCTGCTCAAGCCATTTGGCCAGTTGATTCAACTTCTTTTTGCCCTTATCTGCTTCCATCGAAAACGCCGCCTTCATCGCACATTTGGCCTGCTCTTTCTGCTCGTCCGGCAGA
>JAOUFU010000563.1 GCA_029858035.1 Phycisphaerae bacterium | reverse complement strand
AAAAATGATATTTTGCTGAAGGTTCCATTATAATGCCCGGCCGGGCAGGATGTTAGCAGAAAAAGTGCCACGAGCAAGTAATTGTACATCATGCGTTTCACGAGCAGATACCCCTTTTGAAATTGGGTTTGTTCCGGCTTCGCCAGAGGCTACGCCGCGACAAGTTGGGTTTGAATTGGGTTTGTTTTGGCATAATATTGGCTTTAATTGGCTTTGAATTGGCTTTGATTGGCTTTAATTGGCTTTGAATTGGCTTTGTTTTCCTAATTGACCAAGTGTCCATTCTGTCGTAATCCTTTGTTAACACTTCATTTACGTTCAACTTGACTTTTCGGAAATTGGCTTTGTTTTGCATAAAAAGTTTATTTTTTCGTACGTAATCTTTCGTACATTTCAGGGGAGAGGGATTAGGGGCCAGGGGACGGGAAAAAAAGCGAAAATCAAAATGTAAATGACCTAAATCCAAAACTTTGCCTTACTTGCCTTGCTTACCAAATTGGTTAACTGGTTATTAGTTAAATGGCTCCCTGCCTAAGGCATGCAGGGATTCGAGTATCTGCTGATACGAAAACGTAGGCTATCTTGCCTCAATTCGTGCGGGACTCCGCTAAATACCTGCCATTTCCATGGCGGTTTGTATTATACCAAACATATTTGGGATGTTCAATGAAAATACAACATTTTTCAAAAAATATTTACCGCAGAGGACGTAGGGAGAAAAAAGTGTATCAGGGAAACAGAGTAACAGGCCGCCGGACATCAGGGGAACAGGGATTTCGATACAAGCAGGACTGTTTAAGTAAAAAAGAGGAAACAACTTGCATAGGTAATAAAAACTCTTGAGAGAATCCAAACCAAAAACATAACAATTTGAACTAACGTCGGATTTTGTTTGACAGTATCTACTGTTGTATTATATACTTACATTATGACTTCTATTTCAAAGTCCAATTTGACACGGATTTACGCGGACACATCCGTTTTTGGAGGAATGTTCGATGAGGAGTTTGAAACAGCCAGTAAAGTGCTTTTTGACGCTATCAAAAAAGGACCATTCAAACTGATTACCTCCGAACTGGTGCGTGAAGAGATACAAGCCGGACCCCAAAAAGTGCTCGATATTTTTGAAGAATTTCTTGTCATTGCAGAAATTGCCGAGATTACCGAAAGCGCCCTTCAATTACAACAATCGTACGTTCAGGCAGGCATAGTTTCTGAACAATACGCTACAGATGCTTTGCACGTGGCGTTGGCAACCGTTTCAAATGCCGACCTGATAGTAAGCTGGAATTTTAAACATATAGTGAATTTCCAGAAGATACCATTATATAACGCCGTTAATACCTTAAACAGGTTTGAGAAAATCGCGATATATTCGCCATTAGAGGTGATAGAAAGTGAAGACTAAAATTTTTGATTGCGTTGAAATGAAACGGCGGGGAGCAGAATTAGTACAGAAAAAGCTTGAAGGAAAGTCTCTTGCTCAAAAATTAAAATACTGGCAACAGGGAACCGACGAACTTAAAAAACTTCAAAAGCGAAAAAAGGGCAAGAACTGACCTTTTTTAGCCGCCAATTCTAAATTCTCACTTCTCAATTGTCATTTGTATTATACCAAACTTGATTAAAATGTTCAATGAATAACGAACTATTTTGAAAAAAATGTAAAAATGGTATGAGTAAATGGATGAACGAGAGGGGAGAGGGAGAAGGGAGAGACGGCCCAGTTAGACAGTGAGCTAAAGTGCCTAAAGTGAGCTAAAGTTGGATTTTGGATGCTTCGTCATCGACTTTTGCGTTCAGGCCGTTGGCTAAAGGCATCTCTTTCATTGTTCCATCTTAGCTCCGCTCAGTTAGGCTCTTTTTCATTTTCCGGTGGGTTTCACAGGACGAAGAACTATCAAAAAGAGAATAATGGGGGGTACTACAAGCAAACACCAGAGGAGGGTATGGCGTCTTGAAGCTGTCGCCGGTTCTCCGACAAAAAACCAGTCCTGCCGGATGTCATCCCACACTTTTGTGCCGGATGGGAACTCTAAAACAAAGGTGTCATCAGGGACTTCAACACCAAATTCTGCATCTGTAATTCTTACCTTGTGTTCTACACGTGGTTTTCCCCCCTTGCCGGGTAAGGGATAACGGATCCGCTCACGCTCGGATATATACCAAATTCGGTCTTTGTATTGACGCAGCTTAAAATTTACTTCGTAATCCTTGTCGTTGGGTGATCTGAAACATTCTATCTTGACTACGTTAAACCCTCTATTTCCATCGATAGTCCAATGATGTATTGAACCATTGTCTTTGATGATCTCAAGAAGGTAAATACCCGGGTTTGGATTGTCAAGAAGTCCAAAAGTGTATTTTTCAATTAACGTTTTATTATTTAGATCAAAGGGCCATCCGGAGAGGTTCTTCGACAGCGAATTGGAGTTTTTGTCGCGCAGATACTGCCAAGCTAAATTTGTAGTTCGTTGGCCTTTGATACGGTCTAAAAGTCTGCGCTGCCGGCTTCCATCGAAAACCGCCGTTGAATGACGGACATCGTACGGTTCATCTTTCTCGCTTGTTGCATAGGTCTTCTGCAGACTCTCAATCCGCGAGCATATCCCTCTTATGGTAGCAGAATATTCGATGGATGTATAGGGTAGCTGGTCCGGCTGTTCCCGGTCCGGTACCCACCTACGGACACCGACCGGTTCTATTGTTTCGTAAGTCCACTTTATCCGCATGCTGTCGGCAGGCCTTGAAGCTTGACGAATAGCCTCTAACAGGGACTCGATACCGACTTGCTCCTTCACTTTAGTATCTTCCTGGCTTTGTGCCCCGGCATATCCTGCAACAAGAATCCACACAACTCCTAACAGAAGACCTGTTCTTTTGCTTTGCATGACCAAATCCCTTGATTCAATATTTCAAATGAACAATCCTTCTTTCACAT
>JAOUFU010000562.1 GCA_029858035.1 Phycisphaerae bacterium | reverse complement strand
CGGCGAATGATCCTGTCAGCTGCAAGGCATAACGCTCTCACATTTTGGTTCACAATATCAAAATAGCAAGGCCTGACCCCGCCACAGACGCCATTCAGGCCTATGTCATAGGCAACACTGACCAGAAGGGATTTCCAGACTTAAAAAGCTTCTATGAAACCGTAAATTCCAAAAAAATTATCTGTATATATTTGTTACATTCAGTCTATACTTTAGTCTGCGCTCACAGATAATTTATTATATATATCGGCTATGGAGTCTGGTTTTAATGCCCACCGAAAAGCTGGATGGATTTCCCAGTCATATCCAAAATCTGTGAATGAGCTTGATAGGTATCTGTTCTCTTCAAAATATTTTCGGTTAATCTCGCCACCATCAATTTGTTTACGAGCTGTCAAAAAATTGATTTTATATAAAAATTGTGCAAGAGTTTTCTTGTCCACAGTTTTGCCATTGGCAAAAGTAAAGTTGGTTTGCTCCATAATGTTACTGATTTTCTTATACAAATCTGCCGTAGTAAACACAAAACCATCAGCGGTTTTTGGTAATTTCGTGCTTGGCTTCATCCCAAAAAGAAGGTATTCAATATTATTCAATTCGGACTTGAATTCATTGATCGTGTCTTGAATTCTACCTTGTGAGTAATCTTCAAAAATGGATTGAAAGTCAGGAGTGCAAATAAGTCGAGATTTACGTGACTTCGCATTTCGTGCAGCTAATGTACACAATTTCACTAAATCCCTAGGTCGCTTTCTTATTAAGGACATTAAAACCTTATACATAGGCACATTTTCCCACTTCCCGCTGCCAGAAAAAATTGGTTCCATTATATAATCCAAATAATGCTTAATATCTTTTTGCTTAGAACTAATTAAAAATCGCTCATCAAAGGGTCTATCAAAGAAAGTTAAAATTCTTTTAATTAACATGACAAGAATTTCATGATTCGTCCAGCTGAACCAAACCACAGAGCCTTCGATTTTATCAGTTGACTCATCCGAAGTCCTTACTAGAAAATATACATCAGATCGAAGTGATATCTTAAAAAATAATCTCTCATTCTCGTTAGCAAGATCTCGAATGCAATTGAGCAATGCAGAAATTCTTATTATATCGTCACGTTTTCCTTCCCAACCTCTATCTAAGTCGTCAATATAAACAGTAATTTTTTTGGTTTTTAAATAATTTTCCATTAATAGTTTTTGCGCTGGTAGTAATGTAGCTTGATTCTTGAGCGACGTCACTGTCTCAAAAATCAAGGAAGTTAATTTTACCCCAAACTTAGTTATCTTGGAGGCAATATCATCGTTATATACTCCAAGCTCATTAAATACTTTTTCCCCAATAATCTTATTTAACCCCCATTTCCATTGACGAATTCTCAATAGAAAGTTTTCATCAGACTTGCCAAGTTCTGCGATGTCATCAGGTTTAATAAGAATAGGCAGATGATCCCTCTCTCTTTCTTCAGACATTGCTACCTTGAATAAAGCAGATTTCCCAGTCCCTTTATGACCAACCAAAATTCTAATTGGTAAATCAGCAGTGACTCTATCGTAAGTATCTTTTTTAAGATAATATTCTTTTAAACGCTCGATTGGCTCACTTTCAGCATCTTCAAATCCAAATAGGAGTTGTATGTTTTCATCTGTAAAATCGACTCCGTTTCGTTCGTTCACATTGCCTCCCTTGTGCATTAGCATATGATAACTAAGTTATTATGCAGTTTTTCTTTTCCATAGCTCACTATTTATAAATGCCTACAATCGATACTTCAATATAACGTTTTGAATGAGATCAAGAATAAAATCTGTTGTTTTAACTTGTGAGATCATTACCGCTGAGGGGTGAGCATATGTATTTCGAATGCCGAGCTTTACATCCAATATCTTTCTAACATCATTAGTAATTATTCGAGCTGCGCGAGCTAATTCAATAAAAATTCCCTCGGGAATATCTGAAAAATCATCTACAGTATTGACCGCTGACACCTTGACCCGTTTATCCTTTATTTTGCTAAGTTCAGTATTGAACTCAGTCTTCTTATGTTTCAGAATATATTGATAAAGGTGATGAATAGTTAAAATCCAGACGAGAACAATTGAAGCGCGTCGTGCATCAATAGAATAACAATCAATTGCCTCCTGCAAAAAAGCTTTTTCCTCCCGGTCTGTAAGTTGTGTTAGAAGATCATTTAATGCATTTGACGCTTGAGTCCGCGCAGGGCCGCTCTGCAATGAGGCACCAATTTCGCTCTCATGTGTTCGCTCAAGTTGATAGCCCGATGATAGTTTTAAGAATGGCGAACGCTTGCCTTTTAGCCTCTTTGCGTTCTTTGACATGTAAGCGGATACATTTGAATACTTTGTCAGGCGCACCATATCAAAACACTTTTCTATCTGCCCCGGCGTTGCTGCTGGCTGTTCCTTCACTACCGTCAAGAAGTAAACAAAGTAATGAATTAGCTCAGCAGAAGTTTTTTGTTTCCATTCTGGTACCTGAGATAAAAAAGCATTAAGTTCATCAAGCATCGGCAGCCGCTCCAGCGCGTTCCATATCATGCTCAAGATGGTTTATCCCGTGAACATTAAGTTTAATATCTTCTAAGGAGCTAGTATCTATCCATCCTTTGTGTAATTTAGTATCTATGAGACTCTGTTCTAAGTTGCCGGGAATTTTCAAGCTATGGATATTTCTATAGCATGTAAAAACCTGATCAATTGTCACGGCATCAAGCTTTAGTTTATTCTTAAGGTAGTATATAAAGATTAGATTGCGATCAAAGTTTGACTTAGCCTTGTAAAGTCCGAAGAAATCGCGAAGACTTGGCGTCTTGCTACTTCCAGAAAGATCAAGATCACTTACCATCTGAGGGCTTTTGCCTCGTGCCTTTTTCTTGGATTTGATTTCTATTTTTGCGACTCTTGCCCGCGATTTTTTCTGAGGAAGT
>JAOUFU010000561.1 GCA_029858035.1 Phycisphaerae bacterium | reverse complement strand
TCTTAAGTTTGTAAAGCGAATCCCCAGTGTAAATACGATTGAACCGCAGTGCCTCGTAATCTTCGAGAAGGCGTAAAAACGATTGGCGGACGGACTGCATTGAACAAACGAAGAATAATAAAAAATGCTCTAAGCTTCGAATTTCGCGATTCTTCGAATGCCAAGTGGTGGCTGAAAGATGAAAGTCTGGTTCCTGCTGCACAGTCGATAGCGGAAACTATTAGAAACCTTACTAATCATTCGCTGCGCCCCAACACTGAATTTTTTAAACTGACAGACAGAAAAGCCGTTTTTCGTGTGAAACCTCCGGAAGACTCAGGACAGTCACTTGTGGCAAAAGCCTTCCTTTTACCTCGTCTTGAACACAGATTTAAATATCATAAATACGGCCTGGACGAAGTTGCTAACCTGCTTAAGGCTGCTGACAAAGGTATCAATGCCCCAAGGGTCTATGGTTACGGACATATATATAGCATGTTTCGGTTTGTTGAAGCCAATGTAGTCATATCAGAAGATTTGCTTGGTTTCTTGCCTATAAAAAACTTACTGCTCAAAGGGACAGATAACGAACGTCACCAAATATTTATGAGAACTATCCCTTTATTTGTTAGTCTTTACCATGCGGGATGTAACCATATAGATGTCAATAGTGGGGCTGTTATGCTCAGTGAGCGAAATCTAAATCGCGAAGTCTTCCTTCTGGATTTTCAGCATACCAGATTTTATGACAAACCGAGTAGTGGGATATTGATGTTTGAGGCCGGACACTTTGCAAAGGTGTGCCGAAATTGGATTTCAACCGAAACAGTCAATGAGTGGCTGGACGAACTTTTAAGGGCTATCGATGTTAACAGCACCGACGAGATACAGAAAATGAAGAGATGCTTTTATTATTATTTCAAAGCTGATTTGTCACGTAAGCATCGAAACAAAATAATCTGATGAATACGCATACGAGTTTTAAAGGGCTAAATAGTGGATTTACTCATTGTTACAAACAATCCCGACCGCGCGAGCTTCAGGCAGAGAATCGGAGTTTACCTCGACATTCTGCGCGATAACCATATAAATTGTGAGGTTGAGCGTTTTCCCTCCGGATCTTTAGCGCGTCGAATGTTGTTTAAGAAAACGGCAAATTTTGACGGTGTTTTTATACATAAGAAACGGCTTAATTCCTTCGATGCTTTCTGGCTTCGCCGTTACGCTCAAAAAGTCATCTATGATTTCGATGATGCGGTAATGTACTCTGATAAGCACACGGACAGGCCAAGCCGTAAGCGGCAAAAGTCTTTTAACAGAACAGTTAAACTAGCGGATATGGTTATAGCAGGTAATTCATATCTTGCTGAGCATGTGAGAGAATCTAACACCAGTGTTAATGTTCTCCCCACCGGTTTGGATACACACACTTACAAACCGAAAGCCGATCTAAAAAACAACGGTAACCTCCGTCTCGTCTGGATAGGCAGCAAAAGCACTCTGGGCTATCTTGTCGCATTAAAGCCTGCACTTGAGGAAATTGGCTCACGATTTGACAATGTAGTCTTGAGAATAATCTGCGATGTTTTCTTTGACCTGAATAATCTTGAGGTAGAAAAGTGTCAGTGGTCTCTAAAGACAGAGGTTATTGATTTGGCCGCCGGCGATATTGGATTGGCCCCGTTGCCTGATAATCGTTTTACACGAGGCAAGTGTGGCTTTAAAATTTTACAGTATTCAGCCTCAGGCCTACCGGTAGTTGCAAGCCCTGTCGGTGCAAACGCTGAATATATCCAGGATGGAACAAACGGATTTTATGCGGTCGATGATTCTGATTGGATTGAAAAGATATCTTTGCTATTGAAGGATTCTCAATTAAGACAGCAGATGGGCCGGGCTGGAAGGCAAAAGGTTAAGCAGTTTGATTTGAAGGTGCTGGGAAAACGACTTGTCAGCCTGGTTGAAGGATGTCTCGAAAAGGTTGAGACCTGAATGTTGTTTTAACTGTTTAAGAGGATCAATTAAGCGGGATTGATATATATTGTCCAGTAACAGGTTAAAGATTTTATATTAGTTTAGAGTTAAAGATGGTTCCTTTAATTAGAATTAACATGGAGAAGATGATTAATAGCGATGCTCCTGTAGTTGTGGAATTGGGATGTGGCCGGAAGAAAAAACATGGAAGAATTGGTGTTGATAGAATAGATTTGCCAAATGTGGACATAGTAGCCGACTTGGAAGAAGGCTTGCCATTTCTGCCGGGAAATTCAGTTGACCAGATTTACTGTAGAAGCGTTTTTGAGCACATAGAGAATTTTGATAATTTAATGCGAGAGATTGTTAGAGTTTTAAAAAGAGACGGCACTGCACATGTTTTTGTACCGCATTTTTCAAATCCATACCACTATTCAGACCACACTCATAAAAGATTTTTTGGGTTATATACTTTTTATTATTTTGTAAACGAAAAGCATCAGTTGAAAAGAAAAGTCCCAAACTTTTATACAGACATCAGAATAAACATCATATCCCAAAGACTTGTATTTAGGTCTCCCTTTTGGTTTAGGCGGAGAATAAAGAAACTCTTCGGGTTGATTTTCAATTGCCATCGGGCAATGCAGGAGTTCTACGAAGAAAATCTTTGCGGCATTTTTCCATGCTACGGAATAGAAGTGGTGTTTAAGCCGGCCTCATAATCGGTCAGCAGGAAGTTTCGTTCTCAGTCGCTCACGTGTCTTAGTGTCCACTTTGTTTGCAAGTTTTTTGTGCCTGCCGTGAATATCGATGTTTTGTCGCAAATAACTTTTGAAAAATCTCATCCGGTCCGTTTTCGTAATGCAGTCTGAAATCAGCATGTTCGCCTGTACGAGGTTTTTCAGCCGCAGTCGCGCGGGTAGTCTCCTGAATTTCCTTGTCCGTTCATTGTCGATGAGAAAGAAATGCCAGCCGTCTTTCTCCCGCCTTACCACTAC
>JAOUFU010000560.1 GCA_029858035.1 Phycisphaerae bacterium | reverse complement strand
AGCTGGTTCAAGAAGCTGTCGACAAGCCTCTGGTTATAGACAGTGATGTTCCGAGCATCCTGGAAGCGGCATTGTGTAAATACAAAGGCAATCAGGTTATTGTCAATTCAGTCAATGCCGAACCTGAGAAATTGAAGACTGTAGGCCATCTTGCAGTCGAACACAAAGCCATGGTGGTAGCTCTGGCTATGGGTAGCGCAGGGATACCGAGCAGTGTTGACGCACGTCTAGCCTCATGTGATGTGATAATGTCTTATCTGACTAAACACGGTATTAAAGAGGAACAAGTTTTCTTTGACCCTTTGGTGTTGCCTATTTCCGTTGATTCGAACCAGGCAGAGGTTACACTGAACACCATCCGGGAAATCAAGGCGCGTTATCCCTCGGCTAAAACAATAATGGGACTCAGCAATATATCCTTCGGGCTGCCGCAACGGCCTTTAATTAACCGTTCTTTTCTTTTGATGGCAGCTTACGCTGGTCTCGATGCGGCAATTATGAATCCCCTAGATAAGAAAATGATGAGCATCGTGCACGTTGCAGAGATGCTAACCGGAAAAGACATTTCGTGCAAGTCATATATTAGAGCCCACAGAAAAGGGCTTTTAACTGACTAGTTAGGAAATGGCCCTCAATCTACAACTGAACGGAGCAGAGGTTCAAATCTATAATACGGAGGTACATAGTGGCCAGAGAAGGTATTCTAATCTCAAGGCCTTATGAAAGACTGACAAAAGAACAGGTATCACAAATCCATCAGGCTTCCATGGAAATCCTGCAAGACCCGGGTATGCTATGCTTCAATCGCAGAGCGGCAGACATATTTAGCAGTTGCGGGGCCCATGTCACCTCTGTCTCCTCTGCTAATCATCCGACGTGGCGAATTAAGATTCCAGAGGAACTTGTTACAAACGCCCTGGATTCCGCGCCCAAGAAAGTCAAGTTAGGTGCCAGAAAACCAGAAAATACTCTCATATTGGATGGGGAAGTTCCTGAGGTTTTCTTCATTTCCGGATCTGAGACAAATATCTGGCTGGATGTCGATTTTCCCACGTATGTGAAGAAATCTGACTCCAGCACTGAGGTGAGACTGCCCGAATTCCATCCCCGACGCGGCACAGTTGCCGACTTATGCAAATCTGCCCACGTCTGTGAGCATCTTGAAACACTGGATGGCTATATACGTACTGTAAACATACAGGATAAAGACATCGATGAGAATAATAAGGACGTCAACAAGTTTTTCGCCTCGCTGAACAATACCACCAAGCATGTGATGTCCGGATTAACCAATTTGAAACAGATTGATAACGTTGTGCATCTGGCAGAGTTAATCGCAGGTGGAGCAGAAAAGCTTAAAGAGAATCCCTTAATCTCATTTATTACCTGCCTGGTTAAGAGCCCTCTCCAATTTGTAGATGATACTACAGATACGCTCATAGAAATCTGCCAGAGGGGTTTGCCTGTGGTGGTCTCTTCGTCACCGCAAGCTGGCAGCACCGCCCCCATAAAAGAAGCCGGCATCATATTACAGATAAACGCTGAGGTGCTGGCGGGAATAACCCTCAGCCAGCTTGTCAACCCGGGCACGCCGGTTATCTACGGGAGTGTGCCCGTAAGGGCAAGAATGGACACTCTGGGTGATTCCTATGGCGCCATCGAGACATCTCAATATAACGTCGATTGCACGCAACTGGCTCGTTTTTATAAACTGCCCAACTATTCAACTGCTGGTGTATGTGATACGAAGGTGCCCGGTATACAATCTTCAATTGAGAGATTATTTTCAGATATACTGGTCACCCTCAGCGGCCCCCAATATCTCCATTGCGCATACGGTCTGCTCGACTGCAATTCGATTTTTTGTCTTCTCCAGGCTGTTATCGACGACGCCCATTTCAAGATGCTCAAGTTCTTTCTTAATCAGCCGAAGGTCAACGAAATTGAAATCGCAGAAGTAAGCAGGCAGATACGAGAAGTGATAGGAACGACTCAGAGGCTTTATATGAAATATATTCGCAGCGTATTGCGTAGCGGTGAAATTTCATCACCTTATCCTTTTGAAGGAAACGGTGGGAAAGACAACGTTTTTGTCTTGGCAGCTGAGCGCATGAATGAATTACTTGCGAGACCTGTCGAGCATATAGATGCCGCTACTACAGCGAAGATATTCCACGAGGTTCCGGGCATATTACCGAGACTAAACGTATATGAAACCAGGAGGTAAATATGAGTGAGGACATAATTGCCAAGATCAAAGAAAATGTTATACAGGGTAGAAAGACCAAAGACGATGAGGGAATAGACGAGGAAATGACGGGAAAGCCCGGAGTACTAGAATTAACCCAGGAAGCCCTCGACAAAAACATACCCACTGAAGCGATAATCAAACAAGGTCTGACAGCAGGTATGGACGTCGTGGGAAAGAAATTTGCTGCCAAAGAATTCTTCATACCAGACATGCTGGCTTCCGCCGAAGCAGTAGGCGCAGCTATGGACGTGCTAAAGCCTCATCTCGAAGCAGCGAATGCGGAAACCAAAGGAAAGTTCGCCATAGCCACGGTCAAGGGGGATATACACGACATCGGCAAGAATATCGTGGCAATTCTACTCAAAGGCTCGGGCTATCAGGTCTACGACCTGGGTATAGATGTACCCACAGAGAAGATCGTTGAGTTTGTCAGACAAGAGAAGCCCGACTACCTCGGTCTATCTGCATTACTGACCACAACGATGGTTGTAATGAAAGAAGTAATCGATGCACTAAAGGAAAATCAACTCAGAGACAAAGTAAAGATATTACTGGGAGGAGCGGCGGTTTCCGAGGAATACGCGAAAGAGATAGGGGCGGATGCTTATTGTGCGGATGGATTTGAAGCAGTAAGAGTGCTGGACGCTATACGCAAAGCGAGAGCCAATTGAAAGCAATAGATAGCAATTTTAAATAAAGGAGT
>JAOUFU010000559.1 GCA_029858035.1 Phycisphaerae bacterium | reverse complement strand
CGCTTTTTGACTACTTTTGTCAACTTTCCGCTATACTTTTGCAAGTTTTTGCACCATTTTTTTCTTGCCCCTTTTACCCATACCTCCCATGCTGCCAATCAACATCTATTTATAGACCAAAAACAAACACCCCCACGAGAAGAACAAAAAAAAACCGCAATTTCCCCCCATTTTTTAAAATTTAAAAAATTTCATTTCTCAATCATGTTAATCTGCGTAATTTATGCCCAAGGTATTTATGCCATAGGTATTTATGCCCAAGGTATCCTCAGAACCGCCATTTCCACCGGAACAAAAAACCGCATTTTCGGGTCCCGAAAAAAAAACTAACTTGTCGCGGCGTAGCCTCTGGCGAAGCCGGAACGAACCCAATCTCAGAACAGAATATTGTAAATTCATTGATGATTATTCTTTTATATTGTATACCGGCGTACTTTATAAGAAAAAGCCGAATATGGACAAAAAGTTAATGGACACTGAAAATACTAAAAAATTTGACATTACAGCGACTTTTGCGTGCCTTGGTACGCTGTCCTTTTGGGCATTTGGCCCGATTTTCATAAAATACCTCGCCGGCTACATTGATTCCTGGACACAAAACCTCCTGCGATATTCGGTTGGTTCTCTTTTCTGGCTGCCATTTCTTATGTTTGCCATCAAAAGAAATCGGTTTGAAACAAAAATCTGGAGGAAAGCTCTCCTGCCGGCTGTGCCAAATATCATTATGCAGGGTTTATGGGCGGCAGGTTTTTACTATATAGGCCCGGCTTTTATGGTCTTATTAACGAAAACCTCTATTCTCTGGGTAGCAGTCTTTTCTTTTATACTCTTTGCCGACGAAAGAGCATTAGTCAAAAGCAAACGCTTTTGGCTGGGCCTTGCGCTTTCCGCAATCGGTGTTGTTGGGGTTATGTACTACAAGGATGACTTTGCCGCAACTAAGACCATAATCGGCATAATTATTGCTCTCGCGTGTGCTTTTACGTGGGCGATATACACAGTTTCCGTGAAAATCGCTTTTAAGGATATTGACTCTCTCTACGGTTTCTCCGTAACAAGCATCTACACAGTCGCCGGCCTCGGTATATTCGCCCTGTTATTCGGCAAAGTGGGGCAGTGCATGGTAATGGGCGTTCGGCAGTGGGCGTGTGTTGTGATTTCGGGAGTGACGGCCATCTCATTGGGCCATGTGCTGTACTATGTAGCGATAAAGCGTATCGGGGCAACGATCCCGGCGCTTGTGATATTGTCTCAGCCGTTTATCGTGCTTGCCATTTCCAACATTGTCTTTGGAGAATCATTGAACGCGATTCAATTACTCTTCGGCGTGGCATTGCTGATAGGTTCAGCCCTTGCGATTTGGGCCCAGCAGCACTTGCGGCAAAACGGACCATCTCAATAAATCATGACACGACTAACTTGTATTAACGTATTAACAGTCCTCAAACAGCTAACGTAGTAACTGTTTCAGGTTCGAATACATCAAAGCTGGTGCCATACTGACGCAGGTACAATAAAGAATATGAGCGACCAAAGACAAGTATAGGCAGCATGAGAACCGTACCGATATACGGAATTGCGAGAAAACAGCCAAGACAGCAGCAGGTAATACAGACGCACGCCATAACAATTATGCCAACAGCCAGCGCAATGACAATCTTGAACAAAATATAGATTGTGAACTTACCTTTGTTGCCGGTAAGCAGTTGCCAAAACTCGCGCCAGGCGGTCATACAGGTTCCCTGCCGCAGGAACATAATCGGAACGACGAAATCCCGAGTAAATTTACCTATAAGCGCGAAGACAATGGCAGTTGGTATAATAAGACAAATCGCCATTAAGACCATTAATATTATTGCGAGGGGATTCGGCCCGCCACCGCCTGCGAACAAAAGGACACCTATAACCACCAACATGGCGATGAGCAGCATAATAACAGCAAAACTGATAAGGCCTAAAACAATCCGGAAAAGAAAAAGACTATTTCCTTGCTTCCTGAATTTGTGCCAGGGTACTACCACTTCGGCTTTGTTCAGAGCAACACAGTGCAGGAACATAAAGCGCCCTCGACTGCTGAGCCAGGTCAAAAGAACTATAAGGGCTATTATCAACAGCACTCCGATTATGACCAAAGGTAGAATCCAGTATAAGTTGTTAACCACGACTTCTTTTCCGTGGTGTAGAGACTCTTGGATTTGAGGTTCATTCCACTGCTGTCCACCGAAATTGAAATTTGGTCCGCCTCCCTCTCCCAGATAGGCCAGCCACGCACAGAAGCCAATAACGAACCATTTGCCTAAATCGAAGGGTCTGAAAAGTATTGTCTTTACCCTTTCGATAGCTGGACTTATAGGGTCAATTACGCTTATTTGATTTTCCTGCAGTGTCATAATATAAGTCCTCCAAGATAAATAAGCCAGTTAATGAAAATTAATATCGAAACTGTCACGGTTAAACTTAAATTTATTCTTATTAGTCGTCTGTTTATTGCCCTGGGGTGAATGATTACCCCGTAGATTCTATATGGAATCTGAAAGCAAGTAAAGGCAAAAATTATAGGGCCAAGAACGTGGAACTCCAGGGACTGTTGCCAATCACCGTGGGCCAAGGAGCAAAAAGAGCGTGTCAGGCCACAGAGGGCACATTTTATGCCAACAATCTCGTATAACGGGCAGCGATGAGGCCATTTGTAGCCGAACAGGAACAGTTCTCCCTCACGGATCTGCAAAAGCAATGAACCGGCAAGAATGGCGACGCAGAGCATGAGAATTATTATATGATACACTACTTGATACCCGCTGCCCGACGCCTGCTGCTGGTTGTTCGTGGTCTGATTCACAATTCACACATCACGCTTCCGGCTTTCCCTGCTGCTGTCTCAGTTGACGTAGTTCCTTTTGCACCGGCCAGTCGGCAAAGGCGATATAAAAGGCCATAATGATATCTGCTACCGGCACAAGGATTAA
>JAOUFU010000083.1 GCA_029858035.1 Phycisphaerae bacterium | reverse complement strand
GAACCGATACATACCCAACATCCAATCGTAGTTGTTACCGGGCCAGGACCGGGAAGCGGCAAACTGGCCACGTGCCTTTGCAATTTGTACCATGAATACAAAAACGGCAAAGAGGCCGGGTTCGCCAAGTTCGAAACATTCCCCATCTGGAACCTGCCATTGAAACATAAGGTAAACGTTGCCTACGAGGCTGCAACTGTCGATCTAAAAGATGCAAACGGCATCGACTATCACCATTTGGAAGCTTACGGTGAAACAACAGTCAATTATAATCGTGATATCGAGGCCTTTCCGCTGCTTAAAAGAATAATAGAAAAAATTACGGGCAGAGATTCCTTTTACAAATCACCAACTGATATGGGCGTCAACCGTGCCGGTTTTGGAATTGTGGATGATGAACTCGTCCAGGAAGCCGCCCACCAGGAGATCATTAGGCGCTATTTCAGGTGTGCCTGCGAATACGCAATGGGATTCGTCGAAAGAGAAATTCTGGACAGGTCCGAGCTTATCATGGAAAACATTGGTGCAAAAGTGGAAGACAGACCCGTGGTATTACCGGCTCGAGAAGCTGCAAAAAAAGCTCAGGAACATGGTAAGGGAAACGAGGGCATTTTTTGCGGTGCTGCAATCAAACTCCCCGATGCTACCATTATCACCGGCGAGAATTCCCCCCTTATGCACGCCGCGTCGAGCCTGGTCATCAACGCCACGAAGCATCTTGCCGGTCTGCCGAAAAAAATGCATCTTTTGCCCCAGAACATCACCGATTCCGTAAGATTTCTGAAAAAGGAAATCATGAACGGAAAAATGATTAGTCTTGACCTTGAAGAAACATTAATCGCCCTAAGCATCAGTGCCATATCGAACCCCGCCGCCCAGATGGCCGTCGAGCATTTGAAGGAGTTCAAGGGGTGCGAAGTTCATATTACTCATATTCCCACAACCGGTGATGAAGCCGGGCTAAGAAAGCTGGGTGTCAATCTTACCTCAGACCCGGACTTTTCTTCGAAAAGTCTTTTCATTAACTGAAACGCAGTGACAGCGGCTTGTTTATGAAATATAATCACACTAACAGTATTTCATAAAAACCACCGCCGTGTATCTCCCGATGGATTTCTTCCTTCCGGTGAAAATACCCGCGAAAAAAATTATGTATCTGATATCGGATGTTACTAAAGGTGAAGCTGAAGTATCAATAGTACCCGCTGATGAGAAAGGTTGATCATTTGATACTTCACATTCGCTTTACTTAACAATTGACAGGTCTCATCAATCTCATTAGCTCCATGCACAAGGAAGATACCCCGTTCCTTTTTCCTTGTCATAACCTCAACTTCTGCCGAAACATGCTCTGTCTTTGTATAGGTTGGATACGGATCATCCTCTTTTGTAAGGTGCTCCACTTCCCGGATACCATAAAAGATCAATCCATCTGCCCGCTCGTCAACTGTTCCAAGCTCATAATTGTCCTTGCCAACCACTTTGGCTATCTCTTCTGAGAGTGCTCTCATGTCTAAATTCGTCGGATAGTAAGCCAAAGCAAGCTTTGAAACGATTAGCAAAGATATCCATGTGCCCGTTAAAAGCAAGAAACGTCCATATCGTTTAAGATTTGTTATCACATGGCCGGACTCGATATCACCGATTTTCGCATGCCAGAATCTTGCTGTGGCAATGGCAAACGGAGCAAAAAGCGGAAGTGCATACAATCCCAGCTTTGACTGTGCAAGGCAGAGAATTATCAGCGGGACAAAAAACAGTGACATCAAAAAAAGAATTTGAGGGTCGTTGTACTTGTTTATCCACCAGTATCTCTTAAAAATATCCGCAAAAAGCGCCTTTCTCTTTTCAAGCCATATATGAGACCAGGGAAGTGATCCGAAGATTAAAATCGGAAGATAAATCAAGGCTCCGGTTAAGCCGGCATTTCTGTGATATTTCCCGGAAAATAGACGTCCCCATATCTGGCTGTCAAAAAAATAGCTCAGTGAACCCGGAATCTTCAGAGAAACCAGGAAATACCAGCCAAATCCAACGATGCAGAATACCATCAATCCCACAATTGAAAATGGATTGATAAAATAGCGAAACGCCTTTTTCCTTAATACCAGGAAAACAAACATGCCTCCACAGGGAATAAGAACCGCAGGACCTTTCGCAAGAAATCCCAATCCTACAAACAGACACAGGAGAAGTTTCCATAAGAGGATTCTCTTCGCGTTTGGCTTAGCACTTTGCCAAAAGCTGAATGCCGCAGCCGTTGTCCACAGGCTTAGGAGAGTGTCGGGCGTAACAAAGTTAGCGGCAATGAAAGGAATGACCATCGTGGCATAAATCAAGCAAGACAAAAAGCCAATTTTTTTTGTACCAAACATGGAATAAGCCAACAGCCCAACCATGGCGGCGGTCAGTACAAATGACAAACCATGGAAGAAGCGGACGGCAAATTCGTTATGACCGAACAGTTTTAGTCCACCGATAATGCCCAAGTATATGAGGGGTGGTTTGTCCAGAAAAATTTCATCTTCCCCCAAATAAGGGATTGTTAGACTGCCCTTTTCTATCATCGTAACTGTCGTGCCAACGTAATAACCCTCGTCGGGTTGCCAAATTGCTCTTGTTCCCTGAAACACGAAGGCCAGGCACAGTAAGCATATCGTTAATATAATGACTTCAACTTGTATGTTCTTCACTAATTGTCATTCCTTCTATTTTAAAACACTTATAATACAATAAATAAAACCTGTTATTTTAACTTTCTCCTTACTATACCATGCAAGAGAAATATTGTTCGATTAGTTAGTTACGTTATGAGCCTGATCAGCGACAATTATTCTTACCGCAGGACGAAAGTTAAAATTACCGGTCAGAGACAAGGGTCAGTAAACTGTTAGGATTTCCTTATTTTGGGGAAGGAGTTCGATGCGAATTTCATATTACTCATATTCCCACGACGAGTGATGAAGCCTGGCTAAGAAAGCCGGGTGTTAATCTCACTTCAGACCCTGATTTTTCTTCGAAAAGTCTTTTCATTAACCGAACGCAGTGACCACCCCGTTATTATGGAATATAATCACACTAAAAGTATCTCATAAAAACCACCTTTGTTTCTCTTCCGACAGTTTCTTTCCGGTGAAAATTCCGGCGAAAAAATATTATCCCTCCGCCCACAGATTTATGAAACATTTATGTTTTGGGCCTATGTTGCATTATTGCTATTCACTATTATCGAGGATTGTCATAAATGCTTCCTGCGGTATCTGAACATTACCAACGCTTTTCATGCGTTTTTTACCTTCTTTTTGTTTTTTAAGCAGCTTCATCTTACGCGTCACATCTCCTCCATAGAGCTTTTGCGTTACGTCTTTGCGAAAGCCTTTGATGGTTTCTCTTGCGATGATCTTGCCGCCTATTGCGACCTGCAGGGGAATTTCAAACTGATGCCGGGGAATGGCCCTTCGCAGCTTTATTATGAGCTTTCGGCCTCTCGCCTCCGCTTTGCTACGATGGACAATCAAACTCAGGGCATCAACTGCAACCTTATTGACAAGAATATCAATCTTAACGAGGTCACTGGCCTGGAAAGCAGTAAACTCATAATCCATCGTTGCATAACCTCTGCTGATGCCCTTGAGAAAATCATAAAAATCATATACGATTTCGGCAAGCGGTGCCTTATACTCAAGCATCACCCTGGTGGTACTGAGATAATC
The DNA here is from genome assembly GCA_029858035.1 of Phycisphaerae bacterium. GTDB lineage: Bacteria > Planctomycetota > Phycisphaerae > Sedimentisphaerales > Anaerobacaceae > CS2-K091. Next base: position 8,724 of record JAOUFU010000083.1, on the reverse strand, counting down.
GGTCTTTACAAGTTTACATCGACGGGACTCAGCCAGTTTCATGATGCCGCCGATGGTATCGGCTTCTGTTATAATCTCAAGCCGGACAAAAGGCTCTCGCAACTCTTCGATGTGACTGGGGTCAGGCAATTGGCCCGGTGATTCTATCCTTTTAACGACACCGTCCTTTGTCAGGACTTCATAACTGACCGTCGGGGCCGTCTGAATTACCTCTATATCATTCTCACGTTCCAGGCGTTCCTGGATTATCTCCATATGCAGCAGGCCGAGAAAACCGCATCTAAAACCAAAGCCCAGCGCCGGCGAATTATGCGGGCTGAATGAGAAACTGGCATCATTAAGTGTGAGCTTATCAAAGGCATCCCTGAGCTTTGAATATTCGGTATTATTGCCGGGATAAAAATCTGAAAACACCATCTGCATCGGCGCTTTATAACCGGGCAAAGGTTTCGATGCCGGTTCAGCCTGGTCCGTTATCGTGTCACCTATTGTGACATCAGCCAGCTCTCGAATATTTGCGATAACATAACCGACCTCACCGGTGCCGAGCTTGTCAATGGCGGTCATCTCAGGTTTGAATTTTCCCAGCTCGGTAATGGTATAAGTCCTGCCGCTGCGCATAAAGCTGACCTTTTGCTTTATTTTCAATGAGCCGGAAAATACTCTGACATAACATATCACGCCCTTGTACTGGTCGCAATGACTGTCAAATATTAATGCCGCTGTCGGCTCGTCACTTTTATCCTGAGGGGCGGGAAGAAATGTCACGATCGCCTCGAGAAGCTCATCAACTCCCTTGCCGGTCTTGGCGCTTATCCTGAAAGACTCATTGGCAGGGATCCCGATAACATAATCGATCTCTTCGGCAACGCGTTCGATATCTGCAGCGGGCAAATCAATCTTGTTGATTACACTTAACAGCTCGACATTGTGTTCAAACGCCAGATAAGCGTTAGCTACGGTTTGCGCCTCAACGCCCTGGCTGGCATCGACCACGAGTAACGCACCTTCACAGGCGGCCAATGCGCGTGAAACCTCGTAATGAAAATCAACGTGTCCGGGAGTATCGATGAGGTTGAGCATGTATGTTTTTCCCTGGTGCCGGTAATTCATCATTACTGCCGAGGCCTTTATGGTGATTCCCCGTTCACGCTCGAGATCCATATCGTCAAGAAGTTGTTCGACCTTTTGACGGTCGTTAATCGTACCGGTCAACTCAAGCATACGATCGGCCAGAGTGCTCTTGCCGTGGTCAATATGCGCTATAATCGAAAAATTTCGTATATGTTCAGTACTCATCAAATATGTTTTCAAAAAACACAAGGACCTGAACTTATTGTAAAACAATAACTTATGGAGACCAATATATTACCGACTGATTTTGCGTCCTTGACGCCGCCTGTCCGCCTCTTTCAAAAGCCTTTTACGGATTCGAATCGAAGACGGGCAAATCTCAACAAGCTCGTCTTCCTGAATATACTCCATCGAAGCCTCAAGACTCATCTTTCTTGCAGACCGGACCCGTGCCGCCTCATCTTTGCTCGATGCCCGAATGTTGGTAAGCGGCTTACTTCTGACGACATTGACAGGTATGTCTTTTTCCTTGCAGTGCTCCCCGACGACTTGACCTTCATACACCAGTTCTGCGGTCTCAACAAAAAAGGTGCCCCGGTCGTATAAGGCATCGAGAGCATAAGCTGTTACCTGCCCCGCAGCGGTCGCAATCATAACGCCGGCCTTTCGCTGGGGTATCGATCCCCGCATCAGCTCATATCTTTCAAACGTATGATGCATAACCGCTCTTCCCTGGGTCGCATTCATCATTTTGGCATGAAGGCCGAACAGACCCCGGGATGGTATCATAAATTCCATATGAATAAAACCGCTTGCACCGCTCTTTGCATCTATCTTAATAACTTCGCTTCGCCGGTCGCCGAGAAGACTCATCACAGAATTCTGACAATCCAACGGACAGTCCACGGCAAGCAATTCTATCGGCTCATGACGTAAACCGTCGACTCTTTTCAGGATGACACTCGGCTTTCCCACACAAACCTCATACCCTTCGCGCCGCATATTTTCCAGCAAAATCCCGAGATGCATCAGCCCTCTGCCGGACACATTGAATTCTTCAGGACTCTGGCCCGCTTCCAAACGCAATGCAACATTCTGATCGAGCTCCTTTTGCAGTCTATCTCCAATCTGCCTGCCCGTTACGTATTTGCCGTCTCTGCCTGCGAAAGGACCGTCGTTTACCCTGAATGTCATGGTCATCGTCGGCTCATCCACTGGGATAACCGCAAGCCTCGAAGGTTTGTCCGCACAGGCAATAGTGTCACCAATATCAACGGGATCCAGCCCCGATATCGCACATATATCACCGGCCTGAACCATTGATACCTGCTTTCGGCCAAGTCCGTAAAACTGGTGAATCTGCATAACCTTTTGCTGGGTATGCAAGCCCTCCGAGTCAATGACAGTTACTCTCTGGCCTTCAATGATCTGTCCTGAAAAAATCCTACCTATGGCTATTTTTCCCACGTAATCCGAATATTCCTGGTTTGTTACGAGCATTTGCAGCGGGGCATCAGGGTTGACCTGCGGCGATGGAACATTGTTTATGATAGCATCGAAAACAGGCTGCATATCGTCGGTCCTCTTCTCAATATCCATCGTTGCCCATCCCTCCCTTGCCGATGCATAAATAAGAGGGAAATCGAGCGCACCATCCTCGGCCCCAAGCTGAACAAGCAAATCGAATACTTCATTCACAACATCATCCGGCCGGCTGTTCGTGCGGTCTATCTTGTTCACCACGACTATGGGTCTTAGCTTGTGTTCAAGGGCCTTACTCAACACGAATCTTGTCTGCGGCATAGGCCCCTCAAAGGCGTCTACCAAAAGCAGCACCCCGTCAGCCATCTTCAAAACACGTTCCACCTCTCCCCCAAAATCAGCATGACCCGGTGTGTCGATGATATTAATTTTATATTCAGTGCCCGCTGGATCCGTGTACTCAATCGAACAGTTTTTACTCAGAATGGTGATACCTCGCTCCCGCTCCAGTGGATTCGAATCCATAATCAATCCATGCTCCCCCCCCGCCAGCTTATCAAGCTCGGCCTGCCGAAACATCCCCGACTGATACAGAAGCTGGTCTACCAAGGTCGTCTTGCCGTGGTCAACATGGGCGATTATCGCCACATTACGAATATAATCCGAATACATAATAAAGTCTCGAAAAGGAATCAAGAATCATTAAGGATTGGTCTAATCCTTGTCGTGCAAACACAATAAGATACATGATTTCTATAAGAATGTCAATAAAAAACCGCTTATCTCAGTAACCGGTCAGATAAAAAACCAGTGAGGGCTAAGATTTGCGACAAAACAGCACAGTTGTCATATAGGTTGTACGTCTTCTTCCCCCTACTCCACAATATGGGACCAGGGATTGTATTAAATATTAAATAAGAAAACATTATGCAGTGGCAACTTTGATGATAAATTCGTAGAATGTAAACTTGTAATAATCAAGTGAGTCCAAACAAGAGCAAAACTTATTTTCGAAAGGAGCAAAAGTGAAAAAGGCAATTATCTTGACGATGGTTAGTTGTGTGATGCTCATGCAATCCTGCGACGAGAAAACTTCTGTCCCGCCCAAAGCTCATCCGAACGTTATTCAATGGCAGGACCTATTTGCCGCCGACTTGTCCAACGCTACTTATCCTAAAGGAGTCTGGACGTTTGAGGATGGTGTCCTTACCGCCAGCGAAGACCAGGTCATCTGGACCAAAAAGGATTATGACAATTTTATTATCGACCTGGAATTCAAGACCGAAGACGGCACAAACAGTGGTGTGATAGTCTATTGTACCAATATGGAGAATTGGATTCCAAACTCCGTAGAGGTACAGATAGCTGATGATTTTTCAGAGAAATGGTCCAAGAGTCCCAAAACCTGGCAATGCGGCGCGATTTTCGGACACCTGCCCGCCTCGAAAAGCATGGTCAAGAAACCCGGCCAATGGAACCGTTTTACCGTAACCTGCAAGGACAAGATGATCTACGTCATGCTCAACGGCCTGATGGTCACTGAAATGAATATGGACCTCTGGACCAGTGCTACCAAAAATCCCGATGGAAGCGAAATTCCTTCATGGCTGAGCACGCCTTTTGCTAAGCTTCCTACTCATGGCAATGTCGGCCTGCAGGGCAAGCACGCCGGGGCACCGATATTCTTTCGCAATATAAAAATCAAAGAGTTAGACTGATTCCAAACGGGCTTCTCAGAATAAACAAAGCTGATTGCACAGAATCTATCTCTTCTCTTCTTTCCCGGGTCGTTTCTACCCGGCCCGTGTTTTCTTTTGCTGCTGCTCCGGCTGGAAAAGCTCTCGCTGGACGAAGATGGCAATGTAGTGATACGTTCCTGTAATCAACTCGTAGCGGGCAGGAATCCACCCGGCTTCATCTGCCTGCTGCATTAGCAGTCCCGGCGAAAAAGTATGTCCTTTACCTCGTCCTGAACCAAGTGAAGGGTGTTTCTCAATTATGCAGAGGCGTCCGGTAGGCTTAATAACCTTTCGCAGATGACTCAGATAATCAATGTGTCCCTTTAAGTGGTGATAGGTCTTTGAGAGAAAAGCCATGTCGCAGGAATTATCTTTCAGAGCCGTACTGTCAGTTGGACATAAGTACGGCTTAATCTGCGGTACATCCGTGAACTTCTCTTTCATCTTGTCCACTTGCTCCTGCTTAATCTCCGATGCGTGGATGATGCCTTCGGAGCCAACAAACTTTACCATCTTTTCGGCCCACCAGCCATCACCGGCACCGATATCAACCACGACATCGCCCTTCTTGAGATCTAATTCCTTCAGCACATACTCATACTTCTCGCGGTAAGGATAGCCGCCACCACCAGTGCAGGCATGTTGGTTGGGATCAATAACTCGCGTACTCTGAACTGAGTCGGAATAAGCTACTGCCGGTGCAGATAACAGTACAAGCAATACTAAGAAACGAATGAGATTGTACATCGTAAGTCTCCGTATTGGGACCTTTGAGTAACAGACCCTCGATCCTGTAATTATAAATGCTCAGTGACGCAACTGAGCTTCATTACTAAAATATATAATATCGATTCCGCCTTTGAAATTCAAACCTTTATTTCCTGTTCCGATAAAGCTGTAAACAACGCTGCGCGACTTCCACCAACCCGCGGTTCAGAGATTTTCTTCAGCCCTGCTCTTTCAGCATCATCACAAATAGCTTTATACAATTCCTTTCCAACGTGGAAATTCGGTTCCGCCAAAAGAAACCTTCCATCCGGCCTTAGGATGCCGCGTATCTGCCTGAAGAACCGGTCACGATCCGGCACTTCATGGGCAACCCACATGGACAAAGCGAAATCAACGTGTTTCGAAAAAATAAGGTCATCCCGGGTACATCGGATCACCTCTACACGCTCAGAAACAGCAGCTTTCTTTACTTTCCTTTCGGTGAAGTCGAGCATCTCTGGTTGGAAATCTACTGCAAATACCCTACCTTTTTCCCCAACCATAAGCGCCATTTCTCTCGTATAGAATCCCAATCCGCATCCGATGTCGGCTACGGTCATACCCGGCTTTACAAGTTCACCAAGAAACTTCCCCGGCCTCTGATGCAGACGCCTGAGCCAGTCCGGATAGATTAGGAGATGATACCATTTTGCAACAAAAATCTCTTTCATATCCTTCGTTCAAACCATCAATTTGGATTTCTTACTTAAAAACTCCGTTACAACAATCCAATAATACTACTTTAGAATCGTCTTATCAGGAACACCTCCATCTTCAAAATGCTTTTCCAACCAGCCGGAAACCACATTCTCCCGTACATCAAAATATTTTATGTAAGGCTTTATGTCCAGTACCGGCGTCCCATCCAAAACATCGACCTCCTTAAAATGCAACTTATTGCCTTCAATTTCACAGATCTTCACTACTGACAAACCGATATGATTAGGCCGATGAGGACTCCTTATGGCAAATATGCCATGCCTATTGTTTTCGAGAAAAGGACTGCCTTGAATTTGTTCCTTATTTGTTTTATGAAAGTAGTAAAGAAGAATAGCATGGCTGAATCCTTCCAGATCCTTCAAGCCATCACTATATTGCTCATGGAGCTCAATCCAGGCCCTAACATCCGGCTTGAATATCCCCTGTATTGGCATCTCCTTTGCCTTCTTGTATGGAGAGTGTATTACACCAATAGGATTCATTATGATTTGCATAGGTTCAGCCTCTCATTACCCATTTGCCTGTATCAATGACATCCGTGACTTCGACATGCATTTTCAGGATCTATCTCTTCAAGTTTAATTTCAGAAAAACTCTCAATTATATCATTAACCGTTGACTGATTAGTCCTTAACACCTTCATTCCACTGTCATTTAGTTTCTGTAAAGCTCTTCTACCAAGGCCCCTGCAAACAATACAGTCGATACCTGTGTCTTTCAGATTGCTCATCGGATGGCATGTTCCATGTTCATGGCTATGGTCCGAGTTGTTTATAGTCTCGTATGTATCCGCCTCGAAATCATAAATCGTAAAATATGGTGCACTGCCAAAGTGATCACACACTTCTGCGAATTGCTTATCTGCATTTATTGTTGGTATACATATCTTCATAATTATATCCTCCCGCATCTTCTTCTTCGGCCAAAACCTCCGGCTCGTGCATATTCCCTTTCTTCTTCTGCCCTATGAGTGTTCTTACTCTGACACCTGGGACACTCCTCGGGCCTACCTGAACCAAAGGGACTCTCCCAAACATGGCTACATTCATAACATTTAAATTTAATCATTCCAGCCATATCATATACACCTCCTTTTATCTTAATGGCTTTGCCTTTGACTAATGCATCCGCTATTTTCCTATGAGCGGACTTGACAATATTTCCAAAAGTCTGCCTGGAAACATCCATTTCTTTGGCAGCTTCTTCCTGATACATCCCTTCAATATCTGCCAGGCGAATCGACTCGAACTCATCTACAGTCAAAATCACTTCATCCAATTTGGTTAAAGGTATCCCTCTGGGTTTGAAATATGAAACCTCGGGCTCGCAATTTACTCGTCTGCATTTGAACGGTCTTGGCATAATTCACCTTATCATTATTGGCATATGCTAATAATATATCATAACTAATTCCACCCATCAAGAGGATTTTGTCAAAAAAATTAAAAAAACTGTAAGAGGCCGAAAATTGTTTTTCTTTGTTAAAATATCTTTACCTGCACACTAAAAATACTCCACTAAAACATGCTGAATCTTCTTATGGACACACCTATAAATAATACTGTAATTCGAAAATAAGGCAGAGATTTTCATGCCCCTTACCGTCTATTCCTCTCGCTCCTTTGAGGAAAGAGTGGTATGATATATCAGATTCCATGAAGATAGAAGTATGCGCTTTGGGTAACAATGTGTAACGGTATTTACAGGAGGACTCAATCATGGCTCGAAGACTTGGACGACGAAAATTTCTAAGCACCGCTATGGGCGCTACCCTACTCGGCTCTGTTTCCACAGCAAAAGAAATGTCCACCCCGGATTCAACCGAAAAACGCGAGGTTCGGCTTGAGTTTCTCCGCCCCAAAGAAATCAAACAGACACAGGCTGAATGTCCAACTATTTTCCAACCGCTTGGAACAATCGAATGGCATGGTGTACATAACGTTGTGGGAGTCGATGCGGTCAAAGCCCACGCTCTTTGTCTACAAGCGGCACAGAGAGCAGGATGCGTTGTTTCCCCACCCCTCTATGGAGGAGTCGGCGGCTTGAGCGAGCCGCACACGTTTATTATGGAACCGGAAAACAGCATTTTCTCGAACCTCCTTCGTCCCTGGCTGGAGCAGTTGTGCCGGGAAATGGTTCGTGATGGTTTCCGTGCCATTATCATCCTCACAGGCCACTATGGGGCCGCACAACAGATTGTAGTCCGCGAAACAGCCGTTCGCATGAGCCGTGCTCTGGGTATTCCGGTACTCGGCACACCCGAATACATGCTTGCTATTGACGTCAACTATACCGGCGATCACGCAGCATGGGGCGAGACTTCGCTCATGATGCACCTTTATCCCGATACTGTTGACCTCTCACGTCTCGGTAAACCGCCACACCAGGGTGTCGGCGGACGTGACCCCAGAGAATCATCAGCTAAGGACGGTAAGCTTATCACCGAAACGATTGTTTCACGACTTGCAATACTGGCCCGGAAAATGCCCAAATGGGACAACAAGAAACTCGACCGCTTTGTTGATGCTGAGGCAACCCTTGTAGCTAAACAGTTATCGGCATCAAGAGGCAAGGGCAACATCTGGGCCGCGTGGCGCAATATCGGCACCGCAATGCGTGATTACGGAAAGCAGCTTGCAGAAGAAAGTTTCGAAGAAATCAAGGCATCTGTTGCGAAACTGTAGTGATTATTTACAATAATTTGCGTATCCAGAGTAATTTACATGACTGTGAAACATCCGTTTATTGTGAAGAGAGGTCTCAAATGAGATACAAATCCATGATGCTCATTTTGTTAGTGCTGTTTGGACCGAGATTGCCGCTTATCGCCAATGAAGGCACAATCGAACCCGCGCATCAGCAGACAGACCTTCTGCGGCAGTGGCAGGAATTAAAATTCGGCATGTTCATCCACTATGGCCTCAGCACCTTTACCGGTGAC
>JAOUFU010000558.1 GCA_029858035.1 Phycisphaerae bacterium | reverse complement strand
ACGACGCCGTTAGAGCCGAGGTTGATAGCGTTCGGATAACTGCCGGGCTTGATATCAATGTCTACATTTATAGGTTGGGGCGGCGGGGGAGTACCAGTGTCTACCAGATTAATTGCGGTAGGGCTGTAAAACAGCAGTTCAATGGGATCCCCGTTTTCATAGTCCCCCGTAAGCGTTCCGCTGCCATCGGGCTTCCAACTGCCATCAGGCTCGATTGTCCCGCTCGTGACAGCAAAATCCGTACCATAGACTGTTACAGTCGGGGCTGGCCAGCCGGCTAAGATAACGCCATATCCGACACCAATGGCACCGCCCCTAATGTTGACTGTACTGTAAGCGAAGGCATAAATACCATAGTCTGTATAAAAACCTGTATACAAATTTGCTATCCCGTTTGTATTTACATTCAAGACACCTCCTACATCATAATCGATGTCCCACTCTTCTCCAGCGGGAACTGTTACATCAGCTTGGACAGATGGCACGGCACACAGGAAAACCACCATAACAGCCCATAAAGTTCTCAAACACCCTGTCTTTAACATTGTTTCTTTTCTTTCCATAATCAGCTCCTTTACAAAAAATTCCAAGTTTCCAGTTACACTCCACGTTGCTTATTTAATAACCTTGAAAAATCCTGTTTTTATGCTTATAACCCAGCCTCAAGAGATTATGAGGTGTTTTTATTTCACATATTCATATATAAGCCGCCACTGAATGCCCAAATGTTGATAAAAAAATCTGTTTCCACACCAATTTTTTAGTACTTAAGAAGCTACACAATTCACAATTATTCTTAATTAAGACCTATATAGGGATATTATCGGTCTAAGGAGAGGTTTTATCACAGTTTTTTCTGAAGATAAGGTATTTTTTATTGGACGTACTTTTTTTAGGGGAAAATTTGGCAGCAAAGTTGGCCTTCTCAATAGCCGATAAGAGACGTATCTGTCGTGATTTCACCTAATTATTGGGGAAGGGGTAATGAAAATAAAGGCGTTTACACTCGTTGAAATTCTGATAGTCGTAACGATTCTGGGTATCCTTGCGGCGGTTGTTTTGCCCACTCTGCAGGGTCATACTGCAAGTGCTCGTGAATCAACCGCCAAAGATAGTCTCAGAACGATGCGTGTACAAATAGAGATGTATAAGCTGCAGCACGCCGGCGTACCGCCGGGTTACATAAATGGTGCCGCTGCTCCCGAGGCATTTCTACCTTTGCAATTTACAGGGACCACCACGGTGACCGGCCAAGCCTCGCCTAATAAGGTCCCCACCACCCCGTTTCTATATGGGCCATATTTAAGGAAACTGCCTGAAAATCCCTTCAACAACCTATCGAACATCACCTATGTAGACCAGGCAACTTCTTTCGCCGTCGCAGTAGACGGCACGTCCAGTGGATGGTTATATAAAAAAGAGACGGGAGAGTTCATAATCAACTGGACGGGCACCGACAGCAAGGGCGTCAACTTTTACGATTATTAGTAGTCTGTACAACGACAAGTGCGCGTTGGATATTGAAAGTTGGTCCGAAACATCCCCAAGCTCGTCCCGGTTTTTCGGTACGAACTCGAGGCTGCCAAAAATCGAATTGAATATTACAGAATACTACTTTATTTGACCTTTCCCGTGGCTGCGAACTCTACGCCGCGGGCGATAATCTTCTGGACGTTGGGATTCATCAGGGCCTTGCCATCGTGGCCAAAGGCGTTGTGAACGACATTGCCCTTGCCGTATTTCTTTGTGAATACAAGCGGCTCGGTCTTCTTGCTCCAATCGGAGTAGGCCTCGACGAGGACGTTTATTTCTTCGGTGCCCTGCAGCTTTGCGTAGAGCTCGTCGTCGGTCTCGAAGTCGCTCATTCCTGCGGTGATTGGATGCTCGTTGTTTACGAACTTTGCCTTGAAGACACTTCGCGGGCCGTGGCCTGATGTTCCCATGATCCATTTTCGGCCGCAAAGCTTACCGAATTCATCCCACTTGGCGAAAGAGGCGGTAGCCAAGTGCTGGACGAAGAAGCCCTTTCCGCCCTTGACGAAGTTGAGCAGGTTTTCCTGGGCCTCTTCAGGGAGCATTTTCACACGCGTGCAATAAATCATAAATACAATCACGTCGTATGATTTCAGCGCGGTTTCAGATTCGAGGATGTGCGGGTCTTCGCATACCTTGACGTCGAACCTCTTGGAGTCTACGAGGGCTTTTCGCGTGGTTTCGGACATTTCCCTCCAGGGGTGTGCGCCTACATCATCGCCTGTAATGAGCAGTACGCTGATCTTTTTGGGCTTCTCGGCCGCATCAGCTCCGGGACAAAAACACATCGCTACAATACACACCAGTGTCAGTACACAAACTAAACGCCTCATCTCATTTCTCCTTTCTATCACAATATCAAAGCTGGTGTCCACGATGGACGCCGTGTGGTACAAGATTTATTGAGCTATCAGGTCAACAAGACCATACATTAAAATCCCGAAAAAAACAAGAGCTTGTGCAGTCCGGCATTTCGGATATAGATGATTAAATCACCCTGCCAAGAGCTCCGAAATAGTAACCCTACCAAATCCATCAGGGATTTTCAACTGATTTTATCTTTTCTTTCGGGTGGTTCGTGGAAGCCTGTAGGCGATATTATTATGGTCAATTCGGTGCTGAGGTCTGCGGCGGGTGTAAAGATGGATGTATAAGGTATTATTCCGGCCCATACGACCTGTAAGGAAGGTCGACGGCATATTCACGGATTATTTCGTTGTAGTCATCGAGCCAGTAGGCGTTGGGATTTCTCTTTAGTACGAGAAACCGGCCGCTGTCGGCATCGTCAGCGGCGCGGTGATATTTGAAATACACGCGGTATTTTGTTATGCCGACGATTTCGATTTTGCCGGTTGAATGTGACATTACGAACCGCAGGCGTTTAGCCAGGCCGGAAACGAGAGCTTTGGCCTGCTCTACAATCTGGTATCCTTCTTCGACGGGCAC
>JAOUFU010000557.1 GCA_029858035.1 Phycisphaerae bacterium | reverse complement strand
GCCCGGGCTGGTTCGCAACCGCGATGGCATCAATATCGTCTTTACTTACTTTCGCCTTCTGGATGGCCTCGCTTATCACCGGATATATCTGTTCGATATGGGCACGCGATGCAATCTCAGGAACTATTCCGCCGTATTTTTCGTGCAGCCTCGTTTGCGATGCTACAACGGATGACTTGATAATCTTACCGTCGGCTACCACTGCCGCCGCAGTCTCATCGCAGCTCGTCTCTATACCCAGTATATTTACAGATAGTGCCTGCATAAAAGTGATAATAGTTTAACAATCCGAATCCGTCAATATCAGAAAGCAGTGATAATCGGTAGGAAAACAGGGCCTCAGATGGGATAAAACACCCTAATCATTCAAGCCTGCTTTACTTTTGATTTCCTCGATGTCCAGTTCACGAATATAGTCGATAAGGTTCTTCCAGCCGGCATAAAATCCGAATCCACCCTTGATCATCTCCTCGACGGCCTCGTCCTTGCTCCAGCCCTGCACAGCGACGCGGTAAATCGCGCACATCGTCCCCGTACGGTCGGCCCCGCGCTGGCAGTGCACGAATGCCGGCGTGCGGTTCGGGTCGGTAGTTATCTTCAAAAAGCGCTCCACCTCTTCATCCTCCGCGTGCCACGTCTTCATATAGATATGCTCATAAGATAATCCCGTGTCTCCAATCTCACCTTGGTCGGAGTGGAACGACCTAAGATTGACGATAGTTTTAATACCGAGTTCCTTCAACTGCTGCATTCCTTCACTGCTCGGCTGCGCACCGCGGTACAGCTCTTCCGAGACCTTATGCAAATTCTCAACGCCCGGAACCTTTAACCGCTGCGCCCACTGCCTGTTCGTTAACAGCGCAGCTTTAGTGTCGCGCTCGTTGCTTACCAGGAGCGAAAGAATCTCCTGCCCGTACGTCTTCACAAGATACGCCGCTGCACAAAACAAAACCGCCCCGGCCAGCAAAGCCACAGTATACCGTCCTCTTGTTGGTTTTACCTTTTCACTTCCTTGACTTGTTATCTGCTCATCCTTTGCCATTTCCAGCTCTCAATATTACATTTTAATCTGCGTTTCATTATTCTTTTTTACTTATGCTCTCTGCGGTTAATTCTTTTTATTGCAGCTTTAGATAACAGTATGATTTGTTTGCCGATGCTCTTGCAAACATGAAGCAATGAAAACCGAAGGGGAATAGGCTCCGCAAGTTTGAAGTCCGTATATATGCTTGTTGGAAAATCGTCACCTAAAATTTTGATATTGTTCTCATCCGGACACGGCAAACCCATTTGCCTTGCCGTTTTGAGAATCGGCAGCTCGTCCGTCTTTATATTGACCAGTTTGCAGCAGATAGTCTCCAAAGCCAGCGGATCAATGCCGCCGATGAGCCAGCCTAACGGCCTGGGCCTGCCCCTGATAGGCCCCCGGCCATCCATCGCCACCACGCCGTCGATTATCGTCACCGCTGGTTTCAGAAAATTAAATATATCGAGGAGGAATTCACAAAAGTCACTTTCTTTCCTGCCTTTCGAAAAATGCCAAAGCGCCTTACGCTTGCCGGCCACACAGCCGAACATGTTCTTGACCGCAAATGTCGCCACCAATTGCTGGTGCGTTTTAAACTTCGATAGATTTATAATAACATCCGCATCAAGCGCAACCGAACTTATACCGACCTTGGTATTGCTTTTTCCAACTTGGCACCATCTCGGTTTATCAAGCTGTTTTACCGGCACCGATAATTTCCTCAGCGGTTCCTCCAATTTTAGTGCCTTCACACATCCGAACACATTCCCCCAGGCAGGTGAATCGCCGACAAAAGGTCTTGCACCGAAATCTTTCAACAGCCGGGCAACCTCAATTATTACCGCCGGATGTGTTTGGGTGGCATGTCGTCGTGACCTCGGGGCGATAAGATTCGGCTTAAGTAACACACTGTCGCCTGCCCTTACAAATGTTCCCACTCCGCCTAAAACCTCGAACTGGGTTGCTATCGCTTTGGCAATTTCCGCTTCACTGTAATCGGCGCATCGATTTAGCACAACTGTTGGATTGGGCATTTAAAGACCTATTAGTTTATACCGGTACAAACTAACAAAAATAATCTTAAGGCCGGTTTATGTTCGGGCATCTTACGTTCAAGTTCACTGAAGAACAGGCTGCCTGCCGGTTTGCTGAAGAACAATCCGCCCAGAGTTGTCAGGCTGTTGTTGTATTTTTCCGGACCAACCAAAACAAAATCACCGGGACTCATTTTCAAACTAAAGCCCGTGGCCGTGAAGAGGATATCGCCTGGTTTCTCTTGCCTCGACAACAGCGGCAGGGAACCTCGTTTCAATGGCGAAAATACCGGCAGAACGCTCACTGCGCATACACCTCTGGAACCGGCGATTTTTTCGGCCTGTATCCGAAGGCCGAATTGTCCCGGTTCAAACTTTGCTTTGATCATTGAGCGTTTCTCTGAGAAATAAAAGATAGCTTGTTCCTTGTCTAATATGGCGACCGCAACGTCGTTGGATCGACCGTCAGGCAGCAATAACGAAACTGTACCGACTTGTACCCCGTCGGCCGAACGCAGCAAATCTGCGATTCTGCTCCACATTGGGATTTGTCCGAAGCCGGCCAGAAATGAGTTGGCGCTAAATGATTCGAAATTGTTAAACTGCAGCGGCTGGGCATAAACCATTGGCCATATTTCTTCAAGAGTGCCGATGTTATCAGAAGGTATTTCATAAATATACACGTTAAAATTTATCGTCTCTAGCCTTTGTCTGTTTACCTGCTCACTCCCATCGGATGAAACTAAATCCGTGATTTTGACACGCTCCCATATCGGCTCCTCCGCAGGGCTTCTGCACCCTGTCAGCAGCAAAGCCAAACTGGTTAAAAACGCAATTTGAAAAATACGAATCATAAGCATAGATTAGCGTTTGTAAACGTAGCTGTCAATAAATGGACTTGGACTCTCTTACACTACTTC
>JAOUFU010000556.1 GCA_029858035.1 Phycisphaerae bacterium | reverse complement strand
CGCGCGGAAGGAAATTTTGTGGTCACCCTTCTCAAGTTCGTGTGTCCCCAGCGCCACGTCCGCCTCGGCAGTTTCCGGCGCTCGGAAGTCGACCGTAAGGGTTTTTTTGCCGTCTATCTCCACATCATACTTGCCGTTGCCTGGACCGTTGGCTGCGGTCAGACGTATGGCGAAGCGTCCCTCTTGCAGCAGTTGGAACGGCAAAGTCAGAATCGCTCCGGGTTCTTCATTGGGCCAGGCGAGCACGGGTCGAGCGCCGAAGAAGCCCTGGGTCTGCACCTTAACCTTGGCCTTGCCAGAGGTTTTTGCATAGCGGTACGTTTTCACGAGATGGTGGTGCTGCCAGGGCACACGCCGTTCGTGCCAGGTCGGCAACGGCGGAAACGTGGACCTCGGTTTTCCTGTCTGATACCAATAAGCAACGCTGCTAAAGAAGTCGGGCCGTTCGAGGTAGAAGCCGTCTTCCGATGTGTCAAGATTTCCCCGGTGTTCAATGGCGACTTTGAGCGACTTGCTGAAGTACACCGGATCCGGCAGGTGCCAGCGGTAGCAGACGCCGCTGTCGCCGGCTGCATAACCTTGCCAACGGGGCTGGCCGAACCAGAGGCTGGTTCTAATCCGATACCCCCAGGCATCGTTGAAGTAATCCTCGCTGCCGGTCCCCTGTAAACTGGGGACTTGCTCACCGTCGATGTAGAAAAAATCGTCCCCCTCGCCGAACCAGCCGTCCTGACCTAAAGTCACAGACATTACTGTGCCCACGTAGTAACCGTTTCCTTTCAGGTCGGCCAGCAGATAGTCTCGGCCTGCGGGAGCCGGATATTCCTGGCGATAGCGGGCGTAGAAATAAGGTGTTCCGGCCGGAAGGTTGTCTAATTGCACCCAATCAACCTGCCAGTACAGGCCGGTCGAGCGGTCGGGATTGTCGTTGGTCACCACGATCCGGGCCTGCTTGCTAAAGGGTATCCGCCAGTAACAGGTTAACGAGCCTGTGGGTGAAACCTGGACGGGGATGCTGTTGACCACGGCTGGTTTCCCGTGTCCCACGGCAAAGAAATCGCCCACCGGGACTTCCACTCCCGGCTCCTTATCGCCATCGTAGTAGATGCGCAAGGTCAGGGAGTGTAGTTCACCAACCCAGCCGGAATGGCTCGTGAACCAAATGTGTGTGACCACCCCTGGGCCTTTAAGCACCGGCATATTGACCGATTCACCGGGCATAAGCCAGTCCATATCGAGATTCTCGCTGTGCCAGCCGGGCTGCTGATTGCTTGAGACACGGCGATTTCGCCCTTTCGGGGAGAAGCCCAGCGGACCGAGCACGTCAGCGAGTGACGTCGAGAGTGATTGCTCCTTGGCATCTGTTTCGTAGTCAATCCAAACGGCGTCATTCATGTAGGTGCTGGCGTACTTGTAACTCATGCAGCCATCGCGGCTGTTGTCCTTGGAATTGTGGAAGATGAACATACCTCCGCCGGGTTTTTTAGGATCATCTCGATAGCCAACCAGCAGGACGCTGTGTCCGTCGAAAACGTCTCCCGGCGGTGGCGTTTCCATGACGTCATCCTTCCATCGCACTGGTTTCTTGGGCCAACGAAAGCCCCCGCAGACCGGCCACTGCCGGTTGAGCACCTGTTTGATATCGACCAACTGCTTTTCGGTCAGTCCTGTGTTCGGATTCCACTTCTTGATCCAGTGCGGCCGGAAACCGATCCCAAGCATATTGCGCGAGCGATCCTGTACTTCCTCACTGGGTGTCAGATCAGGAACAAATTCTTCTTGATAAGACATATCATGCTCGGGACATACACCGTAGATCGTGAATCCCCTCCAAAGGTCAGAGAAAAAACCGCCATCCTGCATCACACCCAGCGCTTGGTTTGAAGCCCAATTGAGAAACTCCACACTCAATTGCATTCCTCGGTCCCGCTTGCTCGCAAGGGCATACTCCATAGCTCCTGCTACCGTTAACACCGAGCAGGTACTTCGTTTGCCCTGAAGTCGTGGACCGAGTCCCCATTTCTTAAAGGCTGGCCGAAGGTCAACTTCATTGGCTAGGGAATCAGTTGCCGTGGAAATGTCGGGGAGTGGATTCGCGAGAAGACTTTGTGAAAGAACCAACCCTGCCACCAGCACCAGGCTACTGAGCACTCGACGAAGCCTACATGGAAAATACGTTATCAGCATAGAAGACTCCTAACTTTATCAGGCATTGCACAAGGCTTAGAATCGGTTACCGCGGCCGGATTTTGCTATACTTGATGGCGCTCGCTTCGCAATAACCAGCCAATTCTAATCTTTGTACATAGCCGGGACTCCTTTCTGGGAACATTATCCTTTAGTTGTGTATCCAAGGAAACTATAGGGAATTCTGCTGTAAAGCACCGGAGTTCTTGGACACTGAATAAGACGTAATCATACCATCATACCACCTTCTGTGACGGCCTGCAAGGAATTCTCCGGGGTTGGATAGGTGTTTGATATGCAAGCCTTTGAATGATATGCTGCTCGCTGCAATTTTCTGAAAACTCAAGGAGAACAGCCCCAAGTTATTCAACTATCTCAAATATCTGTACCTACATTCGAACTCTGAAGGAGAATCCGGCATTTAAACGTTTGCGAGCAATGTGTGAATTATAGTTCGAATGCAGGATGATCTTTGAGATCTATCAGGTGTATTTGATCATATTTAGAAAATATGGAACGACCGGCACCGTGATTGTAAAGGTCGTCATAAGCCGATAAAGCTTATGGGACAAGGTGGTGCGTTACCACCAATAATCGCGGATTATCACCTTGCGGTAACAGAGCCGCATACAATTGAAAGGGGCCGGTCGTTATGGAAAATACTATAACATATGTAGCCATGGACACACACAAAAAAGAACACAAAGTTGCATTAAAATATCCTTGCCGGCAGAAGATTGCCAGACTGATCGTCAGGAATAGCTCTTCTGAAATTTCAAAGATGATCAGAAAGATCGTC
>JAOUFU010000082.1 GCA_029858035.1 Phycisphaerae bacterium | reverse complement strand
GAACTTCAAAACCGAATCCACGCTGGTTTCTTCGACTTTGCTCTTAATTTCATCCAGTCTCCGGACCCTGCCGTACATATAGTAATCGCTTGCAATTCCACCGGCCCGGCTGCTCGACGATTCACTCTGCAGAATCAAAGCTGACTTCAAACCCACCTTCGCCCGTTGGATTTCCTCCTCGCTGATCCCCTCACTTAGCCGATTGAACTCACCGATTACACAATCAAGCGTTTCCTGTCCGGTTTCCGGCGTCGTCCCCGCGTAGCATAATATACCCGCCGCCTCTTTCAAACCGTGATACCTCGCCCCGATTGCGTAACACAATCCCCGCTTTTCTCTTACCTCTGTAAACAATCTGGCGCTCATCCCACCCGAAAGAACAGACACCGCCACCCGTGCATTGTAATAGTCATCATCCGTCGGCTTCACTGTCTCGGTCATCAAACCGATATGTACCTGAGCACCATCATTATTTAGATGCGTATAGGCTCCTCCTTTCGAGCCCAATGGAACCGGCTCAAGAGGCTTCTCTCTGTCGGCTTCGAACAGCTTTTCTATTTGCGAAGCAACAGCATCGAAATCATATTTGCCCGCAACGGCAAAAATCGTCTCAGAAAAATTAAAATTCTTCTTTACAATCTTCTCCGTCATTTTTGCCGTCAACTTCGTCAACTCTTCTATATTTCCTAAAGTGCTGCGCCCCAAGGGGCTTGGATAAAACTGCTCTCGCAGCTTCAGCATGACTTTTTGCCGCGGGTCATCATCCAAAGCGAGCACCGAGTCAATAGCTAATTGCCTGGCTAACTCGAATTGGTCTTCTTTCAATTGCGGCCTTAGGATAATATCCGCATATAAATCCAGGGCATCCGCCAGGTTCTCCGCCTCCAGCGCTGATCCAACGCTTATATGCGAGCTGCCCACCGAGGCCGCGCGATGCAGACCTAATCCATCAAGTGCATCCCCGAGCTCCCTGCTGTTTCTGTCACCTGCTCCCCTGAAAATCCAGTCGCAAATAACGCTTCCGGCCCCGCAGCAGCCTTCCGGCAGCCTCGCCGCTCCACCCGGCAGCATAAAGCCAAACGCCACCGATTCTACCCCCTCAATCGGCTCGCCTACAACAACCATCCCATTCTTCAAAATATGTGTATCAATTCTTTCCGTCATTACCGTCCTTGTTTCTTTCCTGCAAATGCAGCTTAAATGTCTAAAAAAGAAGTTCGCATTCTACAAACAATCAATCGGACTTTCAAATGCCAAATTGAAAAACACCCGTCTTATTGTTCTTTTCGTAATTCAGCGGCTTTTCAGCCTCCTCGATCCAAAGAGATGGTGCCACAACCAATTTGCCACTATCCTATCCCTCACATCCTGGCAACAAAAGTGTAAGCACCTTTGTTATGGGTATCACTACAGTTGAATTTTGATTTCAAAAACGCATCGATATGAATGACCTGCACACAGGAGGCATATTGTTCAAAGATCGCCTTCGTCCTGCCCATACTCAACTTATTACGATGATAGTAGTCAACAGCCTTGACGACATGCTCCTCGCCGGAATACATATTGAAGAAACCGGCGCAGACCTCTTGCCTTGTAACACGACATACTTCAGAGATAGCGGCTTCCATCGCCTCGACTGACAGGTGTTCAAACACATCGTGTATGAAACAATAATTGAAAGCATAGTCCGGCGCATCAATCTCAAGAATATTGCCCGCCTCGAAGCGTACGTTTGGGAACATCTGCTTCGCATTGCGTACGTTTTTTTCGCACAGGTCAAAGCCGGTATAGTCAAGAAACCGCCCCATGCTGTAAGCATCGATAAACCGGTAATCGTTAGCCGACCCGCACCCCGGTTCCACGACGGAAATCCGCTCGGCCCGCTCACCTTCCAGCACCTCTTGCCAGATCTTTTGGAACGTCTTCAGAAGATAATCAGGGATGGGTACATCCGTACTCTCTATCGGGGCCCAGCTAAGCAAATCGCATATATAGTTCGGCACCGCCAAACCGGCAAACGTCTCTGATACATACCCTGGAATCTTTACCTCCTCCGCTTTGTCTTTCCCATCCAGCAGGGAGTCCAATACCGCATGCAGCCCCCTTGCCGAAACCGATGTATCCAAAAGCCTCAGCAGCCAGTTAACAATCAGGCCGAACCGCAGCTCCTGCTCAATCATCTCTGCAAATTGCTCCCCGAATAACCGCTCGATGAGGAAATGTCGTGTCAGGATGCTCTGTATATTGATCCGCGGGTCTTCCACACCCTGAACCAGATAGCTGCGCAGCATTTCCTGGTCATACTGGCCCCATGACCTCTTCAGACCGTTAATTTCCCATTTGAAATGCTCTTCCATATCCTTTGCATCCTTGTCCATGATACATATTACCATTTTTCATGTTCTTTTCCAAGTCAAGTCTATTTAGCTAAAAAACCCCGGATACCAAAGTACTAATGCAAATGAGGCTTAGCTATACACAAGGAGCTTTCGCTCACGTGATTTGGTTTAATAACAACAAATACTGAAAACACAAAGAATGGATGTACTACGAGGTCAATGAATCCCCATATCGCTTATCGAGTCAAGGAAGCGAGAGTATATCTGAATTGCCGCGTAGCCTATCGAAAGAGTAAAGCCAATAACTAAAATCGTAATGATGACTTTAGTGACATTTTTATAACGCGGATTGAACCACACTAACGACAGGGCAAGTGGACCTATGAACAGCAGGGCGAATACAACGAAAGGCGTGCTAAAATACCATTTTGATATCGGTTTGGGTTTCTCAAGAAACTCGCCGCAATAACGGCACTTAACCGCCTCGTCCTGAATCTCCTCTGCACAAAAGGAGCACTTCTTCATAAGTTTCCTTACGAATCACAAGACGAGATACGATCTATGCTACCGCTGCCGCCTCTTCTTCGTCAAACTTATCGAATCTGACGCTTATCTTCTTACTTACCCCCTTTGTCTGCATAGTTATCCCGAACAGCACATCCGCGATACTCATCGTCCGTTTGGCGTGAGTGATTATTATAAACTGCGAATCCTTTTGAAATTCGCGCACCATAATATTGAACCGCTCATTGTTCGCCTCATCGAGGGCGGCGTCAATCTCATCGAGGAAGCAGAATGGCGACGGCTTCGTCTTAAAAATCGCAAACAGCAAAGCGATTGCCGTCAGTGCCTTTTCGCCTCCGCTAAGCAACGAAATACTCCTCGTTTGCTTGCCGGGCGGCCTCGCTATTATCTCAACCCCCGCCTCCAGGATATCTTCCGCTTCTTCGAGGAATATGTCCGCCTTACCCCCGCCGAACAGTCTACGGAAGACATCCTGGAAATGGACCCTGATTTCCTCAAAAGTCTCCCTGAATTTCTCCCTGCTCTGTTTGTTAAGACGGTTTATCAATTGCTGCAGTTGGCCCCGGCTTACGTTCAGGTCTTCAACCTGTTTACTCAAAAACTCATGTCGCTCCTCCAGGCTTGCCTGCTCATCTATCGCGTCGAGATTAACATTGCCAAGCCGTTCGATTTTCACGCGAACCTCTGTTATTTCTTCTCTCACCTGCTCCCAGTCCACCTCACTCTGGTTATAATCTTCATAGGCGGCCACCAAATCAATCTGCAATTCATCCTGCACCCTTTCAACCAGGTCCTTTCCTTTGATTTCCAATTGACCCGCTTCTATTCTAAGTTCGCTTATGGCCGCCTCCATCTCGCTTTTTTCTGCACGCCTCTCTCGGATATGCTGTTCCGTTTGTTTCTGTTCTTCTATCAGCTTCTCTACTTCTTTATGCAGCTTCGCGGTGTTCTCCTGTGTCTTTTCCTTTTCGACATACATCTCCGAAACCGCCGCTTCACTTTCGAGAATGTCCCTCGCCGCTTTTGTCAATTCTTCGCCGCAGCTATGTATTTCTGTCATCGCCGACTCTGTCGCCGCCTGGTTTGCCTGCATCTGGCTTGTTATATGCCCAATCGTCTGTTTAAGCCCCTTGCGTTGTTCGGTAATCTGGCCCAACGCGACCTTCAAGTCGGTAAGCCGGCTCATTTCCCTCTCCAACATACCTTTTTGCTCGGCGTATTTGCCTTCCAGCTCTTCTATACGCTCCGTCCGCTCACTGTTGACCGCATCCAGCTCATCCAGCTTCTGTTTTGAATCATATTCCTTCTGGACGGACCCGGCTATCTCCGTTTCAAGCAGGTCAATCTCACTGGTTATCAACGGCTGCTCCTGCCTGAGCCGATTTATGTTATGCTCCGAAACGCTTATTTTCGAGTTCACCTGCATCTTTTCCGTATTGGCCTCATAAACAGCCGTCCGAAGGTCCTTGCACAACTGGTCCAGATGTAAGCTCGTCTGATTGTTTTTCTCAATTTGTTCTTCGAGCGTTTCAATCTCCGACGTCGTATTGGCAATCGTTTGCTGAAGTTGTCGCACTCGGCTCTTTCGTGATATCAGGCCTGTTGTTTTACCTAAGGGCCCAAGTTTTATTGAGCCGTCACCACTCAGGAATTCACCCTCCAAAGTGACAAATTTATACTCCCCTTCCAGTTCCCCCGTCAGATCAACGGCCGCTTCCACCGAATCAACCACTATCGTTTTGCCGAGCAGCTTCCACATTAATGGTGCATATCTGCCCTCGTACTTTACAAATTCGACAAGCCTGCCTTTCACGCACTCCATTGACGACAAATCCTTTTTATCGACGAAAGGCTCTGTTCTGTCAAGGCAAAGGAAATTCACTCTGCTGTCAAGCTGTCCAATTGCCCCATCGGCCCCGGTGTCGGCCAGCAGCCTTCTTGTGCTGTTGACAACCAGCGCATCCGTTTTGCCTTCGAGCCCGGCTTCTACGGCACTGGCATACTCGAAATCGGCCGCAACAATGTCTGCAACCACTCCTTCGACATAATCCAGCTTATTATTTTCAACCGACCGGCTTTCCAATATGCTTTTAACCGTCGATGTAAGCCCCTCGCGCCTTTTCTCCATATCAATCAATATCGCCAGCTCACCGCTCAGTGTGCTCCTCGCCTCCCGGCTCGCCGCCAATCGCCTGTTGTCACCTGCGATTAGGCTATTGACTTCCTCTCTTTCCTTACGCTTGGATTCCAGGTTCTCCGTCAATTCGCTCAACACTTTTTCGATATCACCCAGCCGTGTCTTGTGTTGGGCCTTCTCCGTAAGCATATTCTCAAGTTCTGTGCGTGCATGTTCCGCTCTGCCCGACAGGCGGTCTTTCTGGCTGGACAAATTATCGCGGTAAACCGAAATACTCTGGATTTCGTTATGAAGTTGCGCCGTCCTTCGAACTATATCTATTACACCCGATTTCTCATCTTCCAGGTTTGCCTCTAATGAGGCGCATTCGGCGTTGATTCTCTGGATATCTTGTTGAATTTGCCCGGCATCTCGGCTCTTCTCTTCGAATCCCTCATCACACTCCACAAGCTCCCGCTGTATCCGCGCAGAGTCCGCCTTAAAAAAGTATTCCTGCTCCCTCAGTTTGTTCACTCTCTGGCCTGCCGACTCCTTTCGTTGCTGCAGTTCCGTAATCCTCGCATGTAAAAACTCTATTCGCTGCAGCCTCTGCTCAATCTTGCTCTGAACACCGACAAGCGAATTATCTGTTCGGTTGAGCTTGTTCTCTGTCTCTATTATCCTCCGTCCCAATTCACTCATCAGGTTATCTTCTCTCGCAACCTCCGCCGCTAATTGATCAAACTGCCCATGCACCCGCTCAAGCGTGCTTTCCTTTTCTTTAAGTTGTTTCTGGTTCTTGGCATATTCAGCCAGCGAGTAGTTTACCTGAAGTTCTTTCAGTCTTTGCGTATATTTCAGGTAGCTTCGTGCCTTACCCGCCTGCAGCTTCACGCTCCGCAATTGCTTGCCAACCTCACCCAAAATATCTGCAAGTCGAAGCAGATTTTGTTCCGTGCTTTCCAGCTTGCGAAGTGCCTCTTTTTTGTGTGCCTTGTATTTGCTTATACCTGCCGCGTCTTCAAATATGGTTCTTCGCTCTGTTTTCGATACGCTTAATATCCGGTCTATTTGTCCCTGCTCGAGAATGGAGTAGGCCCTGGCCCCTACACCAGTGTCCAAAAACAATTCTCGAATATCCTTCAATCTGCAGATTTTGTTATTTATCCGGTACTCGCTCTCACCGCTCTTGAATATCCTTCGTGTAATCTGCACCTCGTCGGTCTCGACCGACAACTGCCCGCTTCCGGCCCCCTCGGGATTGGAGATAACCAGGCTAACCTCCGCCGTCCCAAGAGATTTCCTGCTGCTGCTGCCGCCGAATATCACATCCGACATCTGCCCCCCTCGCAGGCTTTTGGCGCTTTGCTCCCCAAGCACCCACTTCACCGCGTCCACAACATTGCTTTTACCGCATCCGTTAGGTCCAACAATGGCCGTTATAGGCGAATCGAAACAAAATTCTGTCTTGTCTGCGAAGCTTTTGAATCCATTCAGAACAATTTTCTTAAGTCTCATTTATTACCCTGCTGTTATACCCTGTTTCTGGAATTATACTGTTGACGCACTCCATTTTTGGCCAACACGTACTCTTATTATCGGCCGAGAACCTCATTTCTCTTGATATTTAAACCCTATATTTCATCCTATACGGGATATGCCTTTTTTTTGCAGCAAACTCGCATATATACTACAAACTGTCAGGCCGCCATGCAATTAAGGAATTGAAAATCCGTTGAATAAATCGGGCCGGATACGTACAAAAAGGCAGAAAATCAATGAAAAGGCTGACCTTCGAGAGGCCAGCCTTTTCTCGAAAATACTCATGTTGTTAAACTATTCTAAATTTCGCATCGAAGCAATAAGTCAGTTCTTTCAAATCCTGGTATGGAGCAATTCACTAAAAAGACTCTGGAACTTCAATACCGCCTTTACTGGTTGTCGATATGGACAGGGTATAATCGGCTTCCAGTTCGACCAGAATACGGAACAATTCCTCAACTTGAGCGGCTGTATGAGGCATTGGAATTATCTCCATCTCCAGCTCATAAAACTGCTCCGGGCTCTCACCGGAATAAGTAGAAGTTACGTAATCAAGCGACATCGTATATTGGTCTCCGCCGCCTATCTCGAAATCTATCTTATAACGGTAATCGTCTATCTCCAGGAAATAATCAAGCGTGGATTCATCAAAACTCGGATGGTCGGATAAAGCCGCATCAACTGTATTGCAAGATTGAGGATTTGTGTCCCATGTAGTCGAATCTCCTTCTACAATGTCCGCTGCTGCTGCGTCACTAAGATTATCGTCCTCATACTCTTGACGCAGCCACGTTGCCCCAAAAAACCACACACCAAATTTACGGCACGGTATGTTTCTACTCAATTAAAAGTTAAGTAAATGTTGTAGGGCTTGCGGGAACAATTCACAATTGCCATCCATTGTAAATTGGCCGGCCCTGCTGAAATAAGCAAGTTTTTAGGATTTGAAATATTGAATGGAATATATAGAGTGAGAGATTACTTCGTTGCTACACTGTTCGCAATGACCGACAGGTAAACATCAGGATTGACATTTCTTTGGGCGGCTGTTCTAATGTCCATCCTCGAACGAGACGTTCTTAGGCTGCTCGTTTTGGGTATTTGGCTGAAGGACTATAAACGGGAAAAACCTGTGAAAAGTGAAAGGATGGTTAACTGGAATGGATGATATACAAATTTTCACTACGCCGATTCTGGATGGTATCAAAATCAAGGAATATAAGGGTATCGTTATCGTTCGTAATGTTCGAGCGGTGAATATTATCCGTGACTTTTTTACGTCATTTCGCGACATATTCGGCGGACGGTCGGGCTCATATCAGGAAGTTATGAAGTCTATGCAGGATGACGTTATTTCCGAAGCCAAAGAAGAAGCCAGGAAATTAGATGCAAACGCGATCGTTGGTTTCTCTCTGGACTATGATAACATCGGTGCCAAGAACAAGTCGCTCTTGATGGCATCGGCGAAGGGCACGGCGGTTGTCGTAGAATAGATAACGGCAAGAGGATACCGTCGAGAGCTCTTGCTGCCGGGCTTGGGTTCAGCGATAATGATAAAAAGACATTAAATAGTCTTTGAAAGGAGTTCCTTGGTGGCAAAAATGAAACTTGTCAAGTGTCTATTGTCGAAGAGAGAGAACGTCGTTCTAAAAAAAGCCGGCAAGGCCACACGATTTGAGTTAGCTACGCCGCCTTCGAAGGCTCGTTACAATTGGATTCTTTCGGCCTGTTTTATTGCTGCATTAGTCAGCGTTACCGGCTGCGCTTCACAGAGGTTGCCCGCAAAGGGCGAAGATTGGAAGTCTCTATTCAACGGGAAAGACCTGAGTGGCTGGATTGTGAAATGCAAGTTAGACGACAAGAACAAAGAGTTCTGGAGTGTCGAAGGCGGAACCATTCTCGCGGATTCCATAGGCAAAAAGAAACATGATTACGTTTGGCTGGTTACACAGAAGGAGTACAGTGACTTTATGCTCCGTTTACGCTTTCAGGCTTATCGGAATAGCCCGGGGAATAGTGGTGTCCAAATCAGAAGCCGATATGACAACGAGGCTGGCTGGCTTGACGGCCCACAGGTTGATATCAATCCACCGGGAGCCTGGCGAACCGGTATGATTTGGGACGAAACACGAGGTGTCCAACACTGGCTCTATCCAAAAGTGCCGAGAGGCAAATGGGTTGATAAATCGATGGCAAACCCGGACCTTGTTTTTTACTATAGCGATGAGGGGCCCGGCTGGAATGAACTCGAAATTACAGCGGCAAGTACCAGATTAAGAGCCAGTCTTAACAGTGTCAAAGTGATGGAGTACAACGGCGAGGGCGTTCTCAATGACGATATACACAAAGAACGAAACGTTGGGCTAAACGGTCATATATCATTGCAAATCCATACAAACGACGAGCTAAAAATCCGCTTCAAAGACATTTACATCAAAGAGCTTTTGGGGTCCAGGGTCACGAAATGAATGAGTCTATCGCCGTCGGGTTTTGGTGCGGTGATAGTGCAAAGGGAAACTGAGTCTTTATTGGAGAGAGAAAAGATATGAAGAGTATCGACTTGCGAAGTGATACTGTTACTTTGCCGACTACGGAAATGCGGGAGGCCATATATGAGGCTGAGCTTGGCGATGATGTTTTTAGTGAGGACCCAACCATCAACCGATTTGAGAATATGGCGGCGGAACGGATGGGCAAGGAGTCAGCACTTTTTGTGGTGAGCGGGACGATGGGTAATCTGGTATGCAGCCTTACTCATTGCGCCCGTGGAGAAGAGGTCATCTTAGGTGACAGGTCACATATGTTTCTTAATGAGGCGGGTGGAATGTCGGCATTGGGCGGGATTCATCCACATATCGTTGCAAATCAATCGGATGGTACAATGCGGTTGGAGGACATCGAGGGTGCGATTCGCGGCAGTAACGTACACTATCCCCGCACGCGATTGATTTGCTTAGAGAATACTCACAACAGTTGCAACGGGGCCGCCCTACCGGCTGAATATATCGAATCGGTGGCGGCAGTTGCCAAATCCCATGGTCTTTCGTTACACCTGGACGGCGCCCGTATATTCAACGCTGCTGTCGCGCTTGGGGTGGACGTCAAGGAATTAACGCGTTGTGTCGATTCAGTAAGTTTTTGCCTTTCAAAGGGATTATCGGCGCCGGTAGGCTCGGCAGTCTGCGGCAGCAGTGAATTCATAGCGGAGGCACGGCGAACGCGAAAGGTATTGGGAGGCGGTATGCGTCAGGCCGGCATCATCGCAGCAGCCGGTATCGTAGCTATGGAGCAAATGGTGGAGAGGCTCGCAGAAGACCATGCGAATGCCAGGCGACTGGCTGAGGGGATAGACCAAATAGAGGGACTGTGCATTAATGCAGCGGCAGTGCAAACCAATATAATTTATTTCGACTTAGTCAGTGACAAGCTGGACATTGAGACATTCGTAAAGAAACTTGAGAAGAAAGGGGTCAGGCTATTACATATAGGGGGCCCACGCCGTTGCCGGGCGGTGGCTCATTACGGTATTGAGGCCGAGGATATAGACGTTACGCTGGCGGCTATGAGAGAGGTCATAGAAGAGTCGTAGCTAAATCTTGAAGCTGTTATCCTCTTGCGAGTATGGTGATGGCAGACACTGGTTTTCTTACTTGTCCTCCTCATCTTTTTTGCCGCCGAGGAGGCCTTTGAGTCCTTCTACTATTTTCTTAGGTTTCAAAGTGTCCTTAATTTCGTCAGGGACTTTGTCGCCAAGCTCTTTGTCCAGTTTTCCCCCGAGCTTGTCGTCGATTTCCTTGATGAGCCTGTCTTTGCCGGCTTTTACAAGGGCCTGCTTCAATTCTTCGGTCAGTCCTTTGACATCGAATACCAGGCGAGGATCGGTTGGAGGGCCGACAATGCGAATAGTTGTTTTGAGCTCCTTGAGGGCGTCGAAGGCTTCGGTTGTCGTATTGGCGCCGAGGCCCAGGATTCCATTTCCCCGGCCTTTTGCCTGAAGGTTAGTGATGGCAATATCGGCGGTTAGATCGAGAATCTCATTCGTAGCGAAGCCATTGAATTGACCTGAAGCTGTACCGGAGGCGAACATCAAGCCTGCGTTTTCGCTAAGAGAGGATTGTATTTTTGCCATATCGAAGCCACCAAAGGTTCCGGTAAGCTTTGGGATTTGGTCTTTTGAGCCGTAGTCGATTGTAACCGTTATCGAAGCAGACGTATCAAGTGACTTTAAATCGAAAGTGACGGGCAGCCTGGCAGCCTTGGGCGCATCGCTTATATTTGTCATAAGAATTTTGCTGTTGGCGAAGGTCGGCGAAGGTATTTGAACATTATCGAGTATTACTTTTTTGGCCAATATTCGGGGCGATGCGGGTATGATAGCCTGTGCCCGAAGATAATCGAGGTACTTTTGTGGCACCTGCTTCGGCTGTGTGGCGGCTTTTTCAGCGTCTTTCTTTGGCAGCCACTTGCGGATTTTTTGCAGCTTTTCCTTGAGGGCTTTGGCATCTTTTAGATACTTTTCGAGCATGGCCATGTCGGCAGGGTCGAGATTGTGATCACACGGGTCGAAAACTTCCGGCTCCTGCTTGGTAGTGGATTCACTAACTTTGCCCGGCGCCGAGCGTTTCTGGTTGAACTTGACATTGGAGACATTAACCTGGTCCATCACCACCCTGCCCAAAAGCAAGTTATAGAGACTGGCATCGGCGGCGACTTTGCCGATGGTGAGCTGATTGTTATTGGGATTTTCCGGGTCGGTAACATCTATTCCAGAGACAGAGACCGCCCCTGTCAGGGCTGAGAGGTCGAGGTCGTCGAGGTTTACTTCGGCACCATTGGCCCGTGTCATTGCGCCGGAGGCATAATCTTTGATTGTGCTGTCTTTTATTACAGTTGTTGCGATTAGAAAGACGGCAAGCAATAGAACGGCCAAGGCGACCCCGGCCTTTCGGATGTACTTTGTTTTGGCGGTGAATAGTGACTTGGCGTCCTTTGTGCGTTTTCCAACCAGCAATCTATCCAAAATTCGTACCCACCGATTGGAATACCATTTTTTGAATTTATCGGAGCCTTCTTCGAGTTTTAACATTGCGCGGCGAAAGCTTATGACGGAGCGTGCCATGAGCAGTCCGGCGATGGCGCCGAGAATTGGACCGAGGATGACAGCAGACGCCACTGAGTATTTGCTGAAATCGGTCAATCCTATCACCGGTATTGACGCCAGCAGTCGCAAGAGTAAAGACAGATAAGTCTGTATCCAGGCGCCGGTGTGATAGAGGACCGGTGCGGCTGCGAAGCAGAGAGTTTTTCCTATACCGGCTGACAACAGAAACAGACCAATGTGAACATTCAATACGAGCACAAGTATTACTAAGACAGTGTGAAAACCGGAGAAGCCCGGCATGAGTCCAAACGAAAAACCAAGCATCACAGACAGGAAAATAGCGACAGGAGAAACGCCGCCTCGGAATATCGCAAAGAATTTTTTAATAAATCGTGGAAGAATCATATCAGCACCTCATTTTAATAAATAATAAGCTCAATTCTGAATTTGTTTCCTTTGCGTAATTTTACCAAGTAAAGGATGCGTGTGGCAAATAAAATTGCAGTTTTAGCGTCATCTGTGCTTATTACCCGAAAAAGCGGATTTAAAACAAAATAAATCTTTCCGTATGATTGATATATTTACGCAAAACCGAATAAGTATTTTATACTGAATTTTCTCGACTTGTGTCAAGGAAGGAGTAGAATAATATCGGCCTTGATTGGCACCATGCAATAAGACAACAATGGTTAAATATGCTTATTGTGGATGTGAGAAGATTACAGTAGTGCTGCTGAGCACAGATTTTAACATCGAAACCCGGAGCTTGTTTGAAAGGACAGGACAAATGAAGATTTTGAAAAATGCTACTCTTTGGTCTTTGTTGATATTGGTATCGCTTACTGACTCAGGGTGCAGTAAGAAGGAAGAGGAGGAAAAACCTGCAGTTGAACCATCAT